>NZ_PVZF01000012.1 GCF_003002055.1 Kineococcus rhizosphaerae | reverse complement strand
ATCATGAACGGCGCCGACATCGTCGCCGCCCTCGCCCTGGGCGCGAGGTTCACGTTGATCGGCCGCGCCTACCTGTACGGCCTCATGGCCGGTGGGCGCGCCGGGGTCGACAAGACCATCTCCATCCTCACCGACCAGATCACCCGCACCATGCGCCTGCTGCAGGTCACCAGCCTGGACGAACTCACCCCCGCCCACGTCACCCAGCTGCAGCGCCTCGTGCCCCGCGCGTGAGTTCGACGTACAAGGACCTGCAACGGGTCACCGGTCTCTCGCTGGCGACGATCTCGAAGTTCTACAACGGCGGGAACGTCCGGACCGAGAACCGGGAGGCGCTGGAACGGGCCGCCCGCGACCTGGACTTCCGGCCGAACGAACTGGCCCGCAGCCTGCGCACCCGCCGGTCGGGGACGGTCGGGGTGCTGCTGCCCGAACTCGACAACGAGTTCCACGCCGCGATCGTGGCCGGGATCGAGCACGGGCTCAAGGACTCCGGGACGCGGGTCCTCGTCGTCACCACGCAGGGCACGTCGGCGGGGGTGACGGCGGCGGTGAACCTGCTGAGCGACCGCCGGGTCGACGGCATGGTCGTCGTCCCCGGCGAGCACGACGGCGAGGCGGTCGGTGCCGCCGCCGCGCGGGGGGTGCCGCTCGTCCTGGTCGACCGGCTGGTGACCGGCTCGGCCGCGGACGCCGTGGTCCTCGACAACGCCGGGGCGACGGCGCGCGTGGTCGCCGAACTCACCGGCGCCGGTCACCGCGACATCGCCCTCCTGGGCGGCCCGTCGTCGATCTGGACGATGGCCCAGCGGGCGCAGGGCTTCCGCCGGGCGGTGCGGGCGGCGGGGATCGCGCTCGCCCGGGACCGCGTCGTGCGCGCTCCCCTGACCGTCGAGTCGGGGCGCTCGGCGATGCACGAACTGCTCGGCCGGTCCCCACGCCCGACGGCCGTCTGCACGGCGAACCACGAACTGACGGTCGGCGCGCTGATCGCGCTGGGCGAGGCCGGGATCGACCTGCCCCGGGACCTGTCGTTCGTCGGCTTCGACGGGCAGACGCTGGCCCGGGTCACCACGCCCCGGCTGACGACGTTCGTCCAGCCGGCGCACGAGATCGCCCGGGCGGCAGCCGACCTGCTGCGGACCCGGCTGTCCCCCGACGGGGCGGGGGCGCCGCCGCGCCGGGTCGTCCTGGCCGGTGAGCTGGTGCGCGGCGCCTCGGTGGGCGCTCCTCCCGCCGACCACGCACGTTGACCGCGCACGTTGACCGAGCGAATCGTTTCGTCCTAGCCTGACCCGGCCCGCTCCCCTCGACGACGAAGGACTCCCCGATGACGGGAACCGACCCCGCGCGGGTCCCCCGCAGGACCCTGCGCACCGGCGCCACGATGCCCGCGATCGGCCTCGGGACGTTCGGGTCCGACCGCTACGGCCCCGACGAGGTCGCCGGCGCCGTGTCCGGCGCACTGCGGGCCGGGTACCGCCTCGTCGACTGCGCCGCCGTGTACGGCAACGAGGCCCAGGTCGGCGAGAGCCTGGCCGGCGCGTTCGCCGACGGGCTCGACCGCGACGACGTGTTCGTCATGACGAAGGTCTGGAACGACGCCCACGAGCCGGCGGACGCCGTCGCCTCGGTCCGGCGCTCGCTGCGCGACCTGCGCCTGGACCGGCTCGACGCGGTGTTCGTGCACTGGCCCTTCCCCAACCACCACCCCCCGAAGGCCGACACCGACGCTCGCGACCCGCACGCCCGGCCCTACGACCACCGCGCCTACCTGGCCCTGTGGCGGGCCCTGGAGGGGCTCGTCGACGAGGGGGTCGTGGGTCACCTGGGCACGTCGAACTCCACGATCCCCAAGCTGCGGCTGCTGCTGGCCGACGCCCGGGTCCCGCCGTCCCTGCACGAGATGGAGCTGCACCCCAGCTTCCAGCAGGAGGAGCTGTTCGCCTTCTGCCGCGAGCACGGCATCCAGCCCGTCGGGTACTCGCCGCTGGGCTCGCCCTCGCGCCCCGAGCGCGACCGGACCCCCGAGGACGTCGTCGACACCGAACTGCCCGTCGTGCGCGAGATCGCCGCGGCGCACGGGATCCACCCGGTGCTCGTCTGCCTGAAGTGGGCCGTGCAGCGCGGACAGGTCCCCATCCCCTTCGCCGTCAAGCAGAGCCAGTACGAGGCCAACCTGGCCGCCGTCGTCGAGGACCCGCTGACCCCGGACGAGATGGAGGCCCTGCGCTCGGCCGAGCGCGGCAACCGGCTCATCAAGGGACAGGTGTTCCTGTGGCCGGGGGCCGGGTCGTGGCACGACTTGTGGGACCTCGACGGGACCACCCGCCTGCTCGAAGGAGTTCCGCAGTGCTGACGTACGGCCTCATCCACCCGCCGCTGCTGGCGGCCCTCGCCCGCCTCGGCCACGGCGACCGGCTCCTGCTGGCCGACGCGAACTTCCCCCTGCGCTCGGCCACGAAGGCCTCCGCCGAGGTCGTCCACCTCAACCTGCGCCCGGGCCTGCTCTCGATCCCCGACGTCCTCGAACCGCTGCTCGCCGCCCTGCCGGTCGAGTCCGCGGTGTTCATGGGCGCCCCCGACGGCAGCGAGGTGCCCGCGCACGCGGACTACCGCGACCTGCTCGGTCCCGCGGTCGGGCACCGCGTCGAGGCCGACCGCTGGGCGTTCTACGACCAGACCCGGACGGCGGACGTCGTGGTCGCCACGGCGGACGTGCGCCTGTGCTCCAACCTCGTCCTGACGGTCGGGGTCCACACGACCGGAGGCCCCCGATGACCGTCCCCACCACCGCCCCGGCGACTCCCACGACGATGCGCGCGGCCTACCTGCCGGGTGGGCGGGTCGTGGACCTGCGCGAGGTTCCCGTCCCGGACCCCGCCCACGGCCAGGTCCTCGTCGCGATGCGCGCCTCGACCATCTGCGGCAGCGACCTGCGCGCCATCTACCGCGAGCACCTCGGGGAGGGCCCGGAGGCCTACCAGGACGTCGTCGGCGGGCACGAACCGTCCGGCCGGGTCGTGGCGGTCGGCCCGGGCGTCGACCGCATCCGCGTCGGGGACCGCGTCGTCGTGTACCACATCTCTGGGTGCGGGCAGTGCGACGACTGCCGCCGCGGGTACCAGATCAGCTGCAGCTCCCCCCTGCGCGCCGCCTACGGCTGGCAGCGCGACGGCGGGCACGCCGACCACCTGCTGGCCGAGGAGCGCGACCTGCTCGTGCTGCCCGACAGCCTCACCTACCTCGACGGCGCCTGCGTCGCCTGCGGCTTCGGGACGGCCTACGAGGCCGTGCGCCGGATCGGGGTCACGGGCGCCGACCGGTTGCTCGTCGTGGGTCTGGGGCCCGTGGGCCTGGCGGCCGGTCTGCTCGCGCAGGCGCTGGGGGTCCGGACCGTCGTCGGCGTGGACCCCTCGAGCGAGCGCCAGGAGCTCGCGCTGCGCCTGGGGGCCGTGACCACGGCCACCGACCCGACCGACGAGGCGTTCGAGCGGGCGCTGCCCGGGGGCGTCGAGACGGCCGTGGACTGCAGCGGCTCGGGCGCGGGGCAGCTCTTCGCGCTGCGTCACACCCGGCGCTGGGGCCGGGTCGCCCTCGTCGGCGAGGGCGGGCACCTGTCGGTCGACGTCAGCGAGCACGTCATCCACCAGCAGCTGACGATCCACGGGTCCTGGGTGACCTCCACGGTCCACATGGCCGAGCTGCTGGAACTGCTCGACCGGACCGGCCTGCACCCCGAGGTGGTCGTCACCGACACCCGGCCGATCACCGAGGCGGACGAGGCGTACCGCATCGCCGACAGCGGGACCCACGGCAAGGTCGGCATCGTCTGGCCCGACACCCCCTGAGCCCCTCCGGACGCCGAGAACGCCGGCCCCCGTCGTGGGGACCGGCGTTCACGTCGTCCGGGGCGGACCGGTTAGGACACCCCGAGGAGCTGCTTGATCGGGTCGATCGCGAAGTACACGACGAACAGCGCCGCGACCACCCACATCACCGGGTGCACCTTGCGCGCCCTGCCCCGTGCCAGCTTGAGGATCACGAAGGCGACGAACCCGGCCCCGATCCCGGCGCTGATCGAGTACGTGAACGGCATGAGGACGATCGTCAGGAACGCCGGGATCGCGATCTCCAGGTCCGTCCAGTCGATGCCCTTGACCTGGGTCATCATGAGGAACCCGACCACGACGAGGGCCGGGGTGGCGGCCTCGTAGGGCACGATCGAGACGACCGGGGCCAGGAACGTCGTCAGCAGGAAGGCCAGCCCGGTCACGACGCTGGCCAGGCCCGTGCGGGCGCCCTCCCCGACACCCGTGGCCGACTCGATGAAGCTCGTGTTGCTCGACACGCCGCCCGCGCCGCCGGCCGCCGCGGCGATGGAGTCGACCACGAGGATCCGGCGCATGCGCGGCGGGTTGCCGTTCTCGTCCAGCAGGTCGCCCTCGGCGCCGATGGCGACGACGGTGCCCATGGTGTCGAAGAAGTCGGCCAGCAGCAGGGTGAAGACGAGCAGGACCACCGTGACCCAGCCGACGGCCCGGAAGGACCCCAGCAGCGAGAAGTGGCCAAGGGTGGAGAAGTCCGGGGCGGAGATCCACGCGTCGGGCAGCGCGGGGACGTTCAGGCCCCAGGCCCGGGGGTTGACCACGGACCCGTCGGCGCCCGTGCGGGGCCCGAGGTGGGCCACGGCCTCGACCACGAGGGCCAGGACGGTGGCGGCGACGATCCCGCCGAGGATCGCCCCGCGCACGCCGCGGGCCATGAGGACGATCATCAGCACGAGGCCGACGACGAAGACGAGCGTGGGCCAGCCGGCCAGGAACCCGCCGATGCCCAGCTCCAGCGGGGTTCCGCTGCCGGAGCGGACGAAGCCCGCGTCGACGAGGCCGACGATGGTGATGAACAGGCCGATGCCGACGCTGATGGCGGTCTTCAGCGGGGCGGGGACGGCGCGGAAGACGGCCTCGCGCAGCCCGGTCAGGACGAGCACGAGGATGACGAGCCCCTCGATGACGACGAGGCCCATCGCGTCGGCCCACGTCATCTCCGGCAGCTTCGCCACCCCGAAGGCCAGGAAGGCGTTCAGGCCCAGCCCGGTGGCCAGCGCGAGGGGGTAGTTGGCGACGAAGCCCATGAGCAGGGTCACGACGCCGGCGACCAGCGCGGTGCCGGCGGCCACGGCCGCCAGGTTCGGGCCGTCGCCCCCGCCGAGGAACCGGCCGGTGGCGTCGGCCTGGGTGCCGATGATGAGCGGGTTCAGCACGACGATGTAGGCCATCGTGAAGAACGTGGCGAGGCCGCCGCGGACCTCGCGGCCGACGGTGGAGCCTCGAGCGCTGATCTCGAACCAGCGGTCGATCGCGGACGGGGTGGCGGTGACGGCCATCGGAACCTCGGGGATCGGCTGAGCGTTGAGTGCGGCCACGACCTCGGAGCCGAGCGGCATCCTGCCAGAACGCGCAGCAGTCCCCCTCAGTGCACGGGCGCGACCGGGGAGATGACGATCTCCCGCGCCGGCACGTGGACCCCCACCCACGTCGAGGACAGCGCCTCGTGCAGGACCGCGCTCGCCGCCCCCAGGGCCCCGGCCTGCTCCCCCGCGTCGCTGAAGCGCACCTCGACGGGGTGGACCTCGCGGGTCATGGCCACGCCCAGCGCGGCGCGCACGGCGTCGCGGATCCGCTCCCCGGCGTGCCGCAGGCCGCTGCCGCCCAGGACGACCTCGCTGACGTCGACGACGTTGACGACCCCGAGCACGACGCGCCCGATGGCCCGGGCGGCCGTCTGCAGCTCCTGCCCGGCGGCCTCGTCCCCGGCGGCGGCCCGCACCCCCAGGCGGTCGTGGTCGTCCAGGACGCTGCGCTCGGCCAGCCGCAGCCCGGCGCGGCGCGCGGCGGCCACTCCCACCCGTTCGGCGTAGCGGCGCACGACGGCGGCGGGGGCCGCGACGGCCTCCAGGCAGCCGCCGGCCCCGCACGAGCACGCCGGGCCGTCGGGTTCGACGACGACGTGCCCGATCTCGCCGGCGTTGCCCGACTCCCCGCGCAGCACCTCGTCGCGCACGACGACCCCGCCGCCGATGCCGGCCCCCACGTGGACGTACAGGAAGCTGCGACCGACCCGGCGCGAGCGCCACAGGTCGCCGACGGCCGCGGCGGTGGCGTCGTTCTCGACGAGCACCGGCAGCCCGGTGGAGGCGGCGAGCATGTCCGCGATGGCGACCCCCCGCCAGCCGGGCAGGTTGATGGCGGAACTGCGCACGGGCCCGGCGAAGTCCAGGGGGCCCGGGACCGCCACCCCGACGCCGAGGACGGCGTCCGGTGAGCCGCACGTGTCGATCAGCCGCCGCACGACGCCCGTGGCGTGGGTCACGGCGACCTCGACGGCGCGCTCCCTGGAGCCGGGCAGGTCCGGCAGGGGTTCGCGATCGGCGGCGAGCACCTCGCCGGACAGGTCGAGCAGGACGGCGTCGACGTGCTCGCGCTCGAACTGCACCCCCACCGCGAGGGCGGCGCCCGACCGGACGGCCAGGGCCGTGCGCGGCTTGCCGCCCACACGCGACCCGTTGCGCGACAACGGCTCCCCTTCGGCGACCAGACCCCGTTCGAGCAGCCGGCGCACGATGTTGGACACCGTCTGCAGCGTGAGACCCGTCGCGAGGGCCAGGTCGGTCCGGGACGTGCCGGGGTGGCGCCGGACGCCGTCGAGCACGACGGCCTGGTTGTAGTCGCCCACCCACGGCAGGTTCGTGCCTCGTCGCACCCGCGCCTCCTCGCGCTCGGCGACCCCTGCCCCGACGAGCCGGGTTGGGATCGTTCCCAGAATCATGCGCCCGATCCGTTGACACGGTCAATCCACTGGATTTAGTTTCCTCACGACGGCCCGACGGACCCGGGGACGACCCGCCCGACCCGCCGCCGACCAGAGATCGAGACACCGCCACGAGGGAGTGGGTTGTGCGTCGTCGTAGCTTCCTGACCTATGCCGGCCTGGGCGCCGGGACCGTGCTCGGAACCGCTGCCTGCGGCGGCGGCTCCAACAGCGGAGGGGACTCCTCCAGCGGGGCGATCAAGGTCGCCTACCAGCAGTGGGGCTCGGGCACCGTGATGAAGGACTACCTCACCACGGTCAAGAGCGCCTACGAGAAGGCGAACTCCGGCAAGACCATGGAGCTCACGCCGATCGTCGCCTCCGAGAACGACTACTACACCAAGCTCCAGCTCATGATGCGCTCGCCGCGCACCTCGCCGGACGTCGTGTACGAGGACACCTTCCTCATCAACTCCGACATCACCGCCGGGTACCTGCAGCCGCTGGACAGCTTCCTCGGCAAGTGGGACGAGTGGGACCAGTTCCAGGACGTCGCCAAGGGGGCCGCCAAGGCCGCCGACGGCAAGACGTACGGCATCCCCGACGGCACCGACACCCGCGCGCTGTGGTTCAACAAGGACCTGCTCACCAAGGCCGGCCTGTCGGCCGACTGGATGCCGAAGACGTGGGACGACATCCTCGCCGCGTGCCGCGAGATCAAGGGCAAGGTCCCGGGCGTCACCCCGATCAACGTCTTCGCCGGCAAGGCCGCGGGTGAGGCCGCGTCGATGCAGGGGTTCGAGATGCTCTTCTACGGCACCGGGTCCACCTTGTACGACAAGGACAAGGACAAGTGGAACGTCGGCAGCCCCGAGTTCGTCGACTCCCTGCAGTTCATCAAGACCATCTTCGACGAGAAGCTGGCCCCGGACCCCTCCGTCGCGCTCGACGCCCAGATCGGCACCCGCGTCTCGGAGGAGTTCCTGCCCGGCGGCACGCTGGCCATCGACCTCGACGGGTCCTGGCAGTCCAGCACCTGGCTGGACACCGGCGGCAAGCCGTGGAAGGAGTGGAACGACGTCATGGGTCAGGCCCCGATGCCGACCAAGGACGGGTCGGGCGAGGGCAAAATCTCGATGTCCGGCGGCTGGACGTGGGCCATGACGAAGAACGCCTCCAACGCCGACGACGCGTGGAAGGTCATCTCGACGCTCACGTCGTTCGAGAACAACCTGCGCTACAACATCAACTCCGCGGCCGTCGCCGTCCGCAAGGACGTCGCCGCCGACCCCACCTACACCGGCTCGAACCCGACCCTGGAGTTCTTCTCCAGCCTGGTGCCGGTCACCCAGTACCGCCCCCAGAACACCGACTACCCCCGTGTCTCCAACGAGATCCAGGTCGCCATGGAGGCCGTCGTCACCGGCCAGGCCAGCCCCGCGGACGCCGCCAAGGCCTACGACGAGGCCGTCAAGGGCATCGTCGGCGAGGACAAGACCGCGACGCTCTGAGTCGCAGGAAGGAGGAGCACCCGTGGCGACGTTGACACGACCTGGGGCCCCGACAGGACCGGAACTGCGACGCAGGACCCACCCGATCAAGGTCGACATCGCCCGGGCGCTCCCCCTGACCCCCGCGATCGCGCTGCTGCTGGTGTTCCTCGCCGGCCCGATCCTGTGGTGCGTCTACGCGGCGTTCACCAACACCGCGCTCACCGGCGCGGGGTCGGGCGACACGAAGTTCGTCGGACTGGCGAACTTCCGAGCGGCGTTCAGCAGCGACGCGTTCGCCAACTCCGTCGTCCTGACGCTCGTCTTCACCGTGCTGTCGGCGGTCGTCGGGCAGAACGTCCTGGGCCTGGCGCTGGCCCTGCTGCAGAAGCGCTCCGTGGCGGTGGTCCGCACCCTGGTCGGGATCACGGTCATCGGCGCGTGGGTCATCCCCGAGGTCGTCGCCGGGTACCTGTGGTACGCCTTCCTGGCCAAGGACGGGACGCTCAACGAGATCATCGGGACGCTCGGTCTGGGGCAGAACTGGCTCTACACCCTGCCGATCATCGCGGTCTCCCTGGCCAACGTCTGGCGCGGGACGGCGTTCTCGATGCTCGTCTACAACGCGGCCCTGTCGGAGATCCCCGCCGAGATCGAGGAGGCCGCGGAGATGGACGGCGCGACGGGCTGGGCGCGGCTGCGGTACGTCACGATCCCCATGATCAAGCGGACCGTGACGACGAACCTCATGCTCATCACGCTGCAGACGCTGTCGGTCTTCGGCCTGATCTACACGATGACCAAGGGCGGGCCGGGCACCAAGAGCCAGACCCTGCCGCTGTACATGTACGAGCAGGCCTTCTCCTTCAGCCAGATCGGCTACGGCACCGCCATCGCCCTCGTCCTGCTCGCGGTCGGCGGCGTGTTCTCCATCGTCTACATGCGCCTGCTGCGCGAGGACTGACGCCATGACCACCGAGACCACCAGCACCCGGTCCACCGCCCCCCTGGCGGTCACCTCCCGCCGGCCCGTGGGCCCGCGCACCTGGGTCACCACGGCCGCCGCCAACGTCGTCACCGCGGTGCTGGGCGTGATGTTCCTCATTCCGTTGCTGTGGGTCGTCTTCGCGGCCTTCAACGCCAAGGCCGGCCTGAAGCTGGAGTGGCCCGGCTCGGGGTTCAGCCTGGACAACTTCCGGGCCGTCCTGACGCCGGAGACCACCTACCGGCCCATGTGGAACGGCCTGGTGCTGTGCGTCGGCTCGACGGTCATCGCCATCTTCGTGGCGACCCTGGCCGCCTACCCGCTGTCCCGGTTCGAGACCCGCTACAAGCGGCCGTTCCTGCTGACCATCCTGTTCTCCACGGGCCTGCCCATCACCGCGATCATGGTCCCCGTGTACGGGCTCTTCGTGCAGCTCAACCTCATCGACACCATCGGCGGCACGATCGCGTTCATGGCGACCACCGCCCTGCCCATGTCGATCTTCCTGTGCAAGAACTTCATGGACGGGGTCCCGCTGACGCTGGAGGAGGCGGCCTGGACCGACGGGGCGAACTCCATGCAGACGCTGCGCCACATCGTCCTGCCGCTCATGTGGCCGGGTCTGTCCGTCGTGACGATCTTCACGTTCATCGGGATGTGGGGGAACTTCTTCATCCCCTTCGTCCTGCTCCTGTCCCCCGACCGGCTGCCCGCCTCGGTGAGCATCTTCACCTTCTTCGGGCAGTACGGGTCGGTCCAGTGGGGCCAGCTCGCGGCGTACTCGGTGCTCTACACGCTGCCCGTCGTGGTCCTCTACGTGCTGCTGTCCCGCCGCCTCGGCGGCGCGTTCAACTTCGGGGGCGCCCTCAAGGGGTGACTCGCCCCGCGCTCCCCCGAACGCCTCCGCCGCGTCCCAGGACGTGGCGGAGGCGTTCGCGCACCGCCTGACGCCCGGAGGGCGCAGCGGCCGGCGACGCGACGGGAGTCCCGTCCGGCGGGTTCGACTCGAACACCTGTTCGAGTACTGGTACCGTCGTGCGTGGCGGGTCGGAGAGGGGAAGCTCCGGCCCGCCACCCTCCGCTCCGGGCGCGAGCCGCGGCGTGGACGAGGTCCCCGTGGAAGGGGCCACGACCAGGCGGTCTGGACACCCGCTCCCCGCACCGGCGGGTCCGCACCCGAGGACTTCGCGCAGCCCTCGACCGGTGGCGGGGCCCCGGGCCGCGCCCATCAGCAGCTCTCGCAGCGCCCCACCAGCAGGCGCCAGAGCTCGTCGCGCGGATCGAGGTAGAACGCCCAGTGCTCCTGCTGCCCGCAGGTCGGGCAGGCCGGCTCCGTGAAGGTGTGCGTCTGGCGGGTGGTGAAGGCGAGGTGGTCCAGTCCCGCCTGCTCAGGTGTCCTCACCAGGCGTGGATCGGGCGTCAGCGCCGCCGGCTTGAGCGGTCGGCTCGCGGCAGACCCCGCTCGGGACGTCGAACGTTCCGGGCGGAACGAGCCGACGACGGCGCTCGACGTGGTTCCGGCGAGTCGAAACGTCCCGTCGACGACCGCGACCGCGTCCTCGCGGGTCGGGAACGACAGTGGGGACGAGCCGGCCTGTAAGCCGGATCCTGTACCGCTCCGGGGAGCGGTGGCGACCATCCCTCTAGGACGTGCGTTGCCGCACGCCTCAAGCGACCTACCCGGCAGCTCGGGCGGGCCGCCCTCGAACGCTGCCTGTCTGGTCTTGCTCCGGGTGGGGTTTACCTAGCCGCGCTGGTCACCCAGCGCGCTGGTGGTCTCTTGCACCACCGTTTCACCCTTACCGCGCCGATCGCTCGGCGTGGCGGTTTCCTTTCTGTGGCACTGTCCCGCGGCTCACGCCGGGTGGCTGTTAGCCACCACCCTGCCCTGTGGAGTCCGGACTTTCCTCGGCGGCCGGGTCGCCCCGGCCGACGCGGTCGCCCGGCCGACTCGTCCTGCTCAAGCCTAGGCCATCACCACCCGATCCTCGTCCACCGACAGCGGGGGTACGCCCTCCGCGGTCCTCCTCGGGAGCGAGAACCCGGGACCCGGTCAGGACCGCTGCTGCGGCACCCCACCGGGCAGGAGCTCCACCCCGGCCAGGGCGAACAGCTCGTCCTGGAGTTCACCGCCGGGTTCCGCCCTGCCGCTCGGTACCGGCGCTCACCGCCCAGCGGGGAGGTGACCCGAAGCCGTCCGCCGCATCGACACCCGGTCGCCACCCTGCGGCGGTGGACGACCGCCGGTGGGTCCGCGACGTGGGTGTCAGCGTCGACGCACAGGCGCCGCTGAGCCGCCGCACCGGACCGGTCACGGGGAAAGTGCAGGTCAGAGGCGTCTCCCGTAGGCTCCCGCCTCGTGCTCGTGCTGCTCCCGCCGTCGGAGACCAAGTGGGCGGGACCGCGACGCGGCACCCCCGTCCGTCTCGACGCCCTGTCCCACCCCGCCCTCACGCAGGCCCGGGAGCAGGTGCTCGACGCGCTGGTCGAGGTCTCCGCGCGGCCCGACGCGCCGCAGCTGCTCGGCGCCGGCGCGAGCCTGGCCGACGTCGTCGCGGCGAACACGACGCTGCGCACGCGGCCGGCGGCGAAGGCGTCCCAGGTCTACACGGGCGTCCTCTACGACGCCCTCGACCTGCCGACGCTGCCCGCGGCGGCGGCCCGCCGGGTCCTGGTGTTCTCCGCGTTGTGGGGGGTCCTGCAGCCGCGGGACCGGGTCCCCGGCTACCGGCTGTCGATGGGGACCGCGCTGCCCGGCGTCGGGCCGCTGGCGGGTTTCTGGAAACCCCGGCTCAGCGAGGTGCTCTCCCCCGCGGGCGTCGTCGTGGACTGCCGGTCCTCGGCGTACGCCGCGGCGTGGGTCCCGGACGCCGCGACGGCGGAGCGGACGGTGGGGGTCCGGGTGCTGTCCGGCGGTGCGGTCGTCTCGCACGCGGCCAAGCACACGCGCGGTCTGGTGGCCCGGCACCTGCTGACGCGCGCGGGACGCCTCCCGCGCACCCCCGGGGCGCTGCTCGACGCGGTGGGCGAGGCGTTCGACGCGAAGCTCCTCGAACCCGCGCGGCGCGGGGGTTCGTGGACCCTCGAGGTCGAGGCGGCCTGACGTGTGGTGGGTGTGCGGGATCGCCGGTGTCCTCGTCGTCGTCACCGGCCTGCTCGGTGGTGACGACCTCGCCGAGGTCGCGGGGCGGGCGGGTCCGGTCCTGGGTTTCCTCGTGGCGGTCACGGTCGTGGCCGAGCTCGCCGACGCGGCGGGGGTGTTCGACGCCGCGGCCCGGCTGGCCGCACGGATCGGGCGTGGCCGGACGTGGTTGCTGTGGCTGCTCGTCGTCGCTCTCGGGACCCTGGCCACGGTCGTCCTGTCGCTGGACACGACGGCCGTCCTGCTGACGCCCGTCGTCCTGTCGCTGGCCGCGCAACTGCGGCTGGACCCGCTGCCGTTCGCCGTGACCACCGTCTGGCTGGCGAACACGGCCTCGCTGCTGCTGCCCGTCTCCAACCTGACGAACCTCATCGGGCTGAACACCCTGGAGGGTTTCGGGGTGCGCGGGACGGTGGGTTTCTCGGGGCTGACGTGGGCCCCGTTCCTGGCCGGGCTGCTGGGCGCCGTCGTGGTCCTGGGGCTGGCCCACCGCCGTCGCCTGCGCGGGCGCTACGACCCGCCCCCGGCTGCGCCGCAGCGCGATCCCGTGCTGTTCCGGACGTCGGCGGTCGTCTGCGCGCTGCTGGCCCCGGCGTTCGTCAGCGGCATCACCCCCGCGATCCCCGCCGCCGTGGCGGCCGTGGTCCTCGTCGCGGTGTTCGCCGTCCGGCGCCGGGAGGCGCTGCGGTTCGGGTTGCTGCCGTGGCAGACGGTCGTCCTGGTCAGCGGGTTGTTCCTCGTCGTCGAGGCCGCCCAGGTGCACGGCCTGGAGGACCTGCTGCGGCCGCTGGCCGGGACGGGTGAGGGTTTCGGGGACCACCTGCGCCTGGCGGGCACCGCGGCCCTGACGGCCAACGTGGCCGACAACCTCCCGGCCTACCTGGCCGTCGAGCCGCTGGCCGGCAGTGCCGCCCGCCTCGTGGCGGTGCTCATCGGGGTGAACCTCGGCCCGCTCGTCACCCCCTGGGCCTCGCTGGCGACCCTGCTGTGGCTGGACCGCTGCCGGGCCCGCGGGGTGACGATCGCGCTGCCGCGGTTCGCCCTGCTGGGCCTGGTCGGCGTCCTGGTCTGCGTCCCGGCGGCCACGGCCGCCCTGCAGCTCACCCGCTGACGCGCCCGGCGCACCACCGGGGACGGGTGACTCACAGTTCCCGGTGGTGCTCCTCGAAGGCCCCGCGCATCCCGGCGAGGAAGCGGTGCACGACGTCGAGCTCGGCCTCGTCGAACTGCTGCATGACGGTGTCGCTGCGCCGGCCGAGGGGGCCGAAGAACTGCGCGGCCAGTTCCTGGCCGGGTTCGGCGTAGCGCAGGAAGACCTTGCGGCGGTCCTCCTCGGAGCGGTCGCGGCGCAGGTGACCGTGCTTCTCGAGCCGGTCCACGACGCCCGTGGCGGCGCCCGTCGTCAGGTTCAGCAGGCCTGCGAGCTCGCCGGCGGTCAGGGGGTCGCCGGCGCCTTCGCGGCGCATGACGTGGATCAGCGCCTGCAGGTCGGTGGGGTGCAGGCCGTTGCGCTGGGCGAAGGCGTGCGCGATGCGCTCGGAGGTGGCGACGAGGTCGCGCAGGTCGTCGACGATCTCCTGCTCTCGCCGGGCCCGCGGGGTGTCGCGCCTGGAGCCGGCGCCCCGCGCCGGACGGTACATGCTGCTCATGGAATTGCCATCGTACCGCTTCCGCGCTAGACATCTCAGTCACTGAGAGATTCAGCGAGAGAGGTTTCCGTGCGCATCCTGACCGGCCGACTGACGGCGTGGCTCGTCCTGCTCGCCGCCCTCGTGCTGACCGGCGTCGTCAACGTCGTCAGCGGCGAGGCCCCCGCCGGCGGCGCGACCGCCACCGGCGGCCCCCCCACCACGAGCGAGTCCGTGCGCGCCGCCGCCCTGGCCGCCGGGCTGCCCGACGACGGCGAGGGCACCCTGCTCGTCGTCTACTCCCGCGACGGGAAGCTCACCCCGCAGGACCTGCGGGCGGCGAGCGCCCTGGGCACCCCCGTCCCCAGCCAGGACGGCGAGGCCGCCTTCGTCGCCGTCACCGTGCCCGTCGACGGGCCGCGCGAGGAGCTCGCCCAGCGCGTCACCGACGTGCGGGCCCGGGCCGCGCAGGACCTCCCGGCCGGCCTGAGCGCCCAGGTCACGGGCGGCCCGGCGTTCAGCGTCGACATCGCGGACTCCTTCTCCGGCGCCAACACCCGCCTGCTCCTGGTCACCGCGGCCGTCGTGGCGCTGCTGCTGCTCGTCACGTACCGCTCCCCCGTGCTGTGGCTCGTGCCGCTGGTCGTCGTGGGCATCGCCGACCAGGTGACGACCCGGCTGCTCGAACTCGTGGGCCGGCTCACCGACACCCCCGTCGACCCGTCGGCGACCGGCATCACGAGCGTCCTCGTCTTCGGCGCCGGCACCGACTACGCGCTGCTGCTCATCGCCCGCTACCGCGAGGAGCTGCGCCGTGAACCCGACCGGCGCCCCGCCATGCGGGCCGCGCTGAAGGGGGCCGGACCGGCGATCGCCGCGAGCGCCACGACGGTCGTGCTGGCCCTGCTGACCCTGCAGGCCGCCGACCTGCCCAGCGACCGGACCATCGGCCGCGACGCCGCGATCGGCATCGTCGTCGCCCTCGTCTTCGGGCTGCTGGTCCTGCCCAGCGCGCTCGTGGTCTGCGGGCGCAGGCTGTTCTGGCCGTTCGTCCCGACCGTGGGGTCGAAGGACACGACCCGCACGGGCGTGTGGGCGCGGATCGCCGGCGCGGTCCTGGCCCGGCCGGTCCGGGTCGTCGCCGGCTCCGTGGTGCTGCTGGCCCTGCTCGGGGCGGGGCTGAGCGGCGCGAAGCTCGGCCTGTCGCAGACCGAGCAGTTCCGCGTCAGCGCCGACTCCGTCGACGGCTCCCGCACGCTGTCCGAGCACTTCCCGGGCGTGGCGGCCGAACCCGCCCAGATCCTCGTCACGGGTGACGTGGACGCGGCGAAGAGCGCCGCGGAGGGCGTGCGCGGCGTCACGGCCGTGACCGTCGGCCGCAGCGCGGGCGGCACCACCGAACTCCTGGCGCGCCTGAGCGCCGACCCCGGCACGGCGCAGAGCCGGGCGACGGTCCAGGCGCTGCGGGCCGCCCTGCCCGCGGGCGCGCTGGTCGGCGGCACCGAGGCCCAGGCCCTGGACGTGCGGACCGCGACCGTGCGCGACCTGCGCGTCGTGACCCCCCTCGTGGTGCTCGTGGTGTTCGTCGTGCTCGTCGTCCTGCTGCGCTCGCTGGTCGCGCCCGTGCTGCTCGTGGCGACGGTCCTCGCGACCTACCTCGCGGCGCTGGGGGCGGCGAACCTCGTGTTCACGCGGTTCGCGGGGATGCCGGCCCTGGACACCCAGGTCCCCCTGCTGTCGTTGCTGTTCCTCGTCGCCCTCGGCGTGGACTACAACATCTTCCTCGTGACGCGCGTCCGGGAGGAGACCCCGGGGCTCGGCACGCGCGAGGCCGTCCGGGTCGCGGTGGCGGTCACCGGCGGGGTCATCACGAGCGCGGGGATCCTGCTGGCCGCGGTGTTCGCCGTGCTCGGGGTGCTGCCGCTCATCGTGCTCACCCAGATCGGCGTCGTCGTCGGCATCGGGGTCCTGCTCGACACGCTGCTCGTGCGGACCGTGCTCGTCCCCGCGCTGTTCGCGCTGCTGGGCCACCGGGTGTGGTGGCCCAGCCGGCTGGACGCGCCGGGCGGGCAGCACCGTCAGACGCGGTTGACGGCCAGCACCTCCGACGTGCCGTCGGCGCGGTAGCGCAGCAGCGTGCGGGAGGCGGGGTCGACGTGGATGCGGCGCTGCAGCTGCGGGCCGACCCCCAGGACGGAGCGCAGCAGCACCCGCAGCGGGTCCCCGTGCGTCACCAGGACGACCCGCCGGCCGGCCCAGCGCTCCAGCAGCGCGTCGCGCGCCGCCAGGACGCGCCGTTCGACGGCGAGCAGCGACTCGCCGCCGGGCGGCGCGGCGGACCCCGACTCGTTCCAGGCGGCGAACTCGGCGGGCCAGCGCCGGACGACCTCCCCGGCGGTCAGGCCGTCCCAGTCCCCGAAGTCCGTCTCGTCCCACTGCGGGTCGACGTGCACGTCCAGCCCGAGGCGGTCCGCGATGGCCTGCGCCGTCTGCCGGGAGCGGCGCATGGTCGAGGACAGCACCGCGTCAGCGCCCACGACGTCGGGGCAGGCGGCCGCCGCGGCGGCCTCGGCCAGCCCGCGCTCGGACAGTTCCGGGTCCGCCCCGTGACGGCCGGAGACCCGGCGCTGCTCGGTCAGGGTCGTCGAACCGTGCCGCACCAGCACGATCGTCGTGGGCGGTGCGTCCGGGTCGGCCTGCACCGCGGGCCCGCCGCTCCCCGACGACACCGGCGCCGCCGTCGGGGTCGTGGTGCGCTGCCACTGCCGGCCGGCGGCCGCCGCGTCCATGGCCTCGTTCGCGAGCCGGTCGGCGTGGGAGTTCTGGGCCCGGGGGATCCAGGCGAAGTCCACGTCGTCGCCGGCCAGGGCCCGCGCCTCCCGGGCCAGGACGCGCATGTCGGCGTGCTTGACCTGCCAGCGGCCCGACATCTGCTCGACGACCAGCTTGGAGTCCATCCGGACCTCGACGCGCGCGTCCGGGTCGACGGCCCGCGCGGCCTTCAGGCCCGCGATGAGCCCGCGGTACTCGGCGACGTTGTTGGTGGCCCGGCCGATGGACTCCGCGACCTCGGCCAGGACCTCCCCGGTGGCGGCGTCCTTGACGACGGCGCCGAAACCCGCCGGCCCCGGGTTCCCCCGGGACCCGCCGTCGGCCTCGATCCGCAGGACGCGACTCACGGTGACACCGGTTCGCTCGAACGGGTCGCTCCGGTCGACGGCTTCTCGCTCACAGCCCCGACTCCTCGGTGCGCACGAGGATCCGCCCGCACTCCTCGCAGAACACGACGTCGTCGGACGCCGCCTTGCGGATCTCGGCGAGGTCGGAGGCGTTCAGCTCCAGCTGGCACCCGCCGCACCGGCGCGAGCGCAGCAACGCGGCCCCCACCCCGCTGCGGGGCGCGCGGACCTTCTCGTACAGGGCGACCAGCGCGTCGTCGACGCCCATGGCGATGGCCTGCCGACGGGCCAGGACCGCCGTCTCCTCGGAGGCGATCTCGGCCAGGGCGGCGTCCTTGCGGACGGTGACCTCCTCGATCTGCTCGGCCAGCTCACCGTCGGTCGTCGTGAGCTCGGCCGCGGCGAACTGCACCTGCTCCAGCCGCTCCAGGACGACGAGCTCCTCGTCCTCCAGGACCGTCTGGCGGCGGGCGAGGGACTCCAGCTCGTGCTGCAGGGCCTGCAGGTCCTTGGACGAGCCGACCCCGGCCTCGAGGCGCTTGGTGTTGCGCTCGGCGCGGTCGCGGACCTGGGCGACGTCGGCCTCGGCCTTGGCGACCTGACGCTCGACGTCGCTCACGAGGGTGCGCGCGGCGACGAGCATGTCGGCCGAACGCTGCCGTTCCTTCTGCAGACTCGCGAGCTCGGCCTGCTCGGGCAACGTGGAGCGGCGGTGCGCGAGCTGCGCCAGACGGGTGTCGACGCTCTGCAGGTCCAGCAGGCGCTGCTGGTCGATCGCCGGAGCCTTGGGCATCAGCCGGCTCACTCTCCTCGGCTGGGGACGCGCAACGTCCAGGGATCGGTGCGCGTGGTGGACACGTGGGCTGCCACGGTACGGCCGTCGGCGGCCAGGGCCACCACCAGGCGGTCGGCGCACCCCGCGAGCCAGGGCCACTCGCTGGCCCAGTGGGCGACGTCGACGAGGTACGGGCGGCCGTCCTCGAAACCGGCCCGTTCGCGGGCCTCCGAGGCGGGGTGGTGGCGCAGGTCGGCCGTGACGTAGACGTCGGCGCCGCTGGCGCGGACCTGGTCGAAGAGGCTGTCGCCCGAGCCGCCGCACACCGCGACGCGCTGCACGAACGCGTCGGGGTCGCCGGCGAGCCGGATCCCCTGCTCGGTCGCCGGCAGCGCGGCCGCGACCCGGTCGGCGAAGTCGCCGAGCCGTTCGGGGGCCGCGAGGTGGCCGACGCGGCCGATGCCGAGGTCGGGGCGGCCGGGCAACGGGTCCAGCGGGACGAGACCGTCGAGGTCGAGGACCCGGGCGAGGGCGTCGGAGACGCCCGGGGCGCCCGCGTCGGCGTTGGTGTGGGCGACGTGGATCGCCAGCCCGGCCCGGACGGCGCGGTGCAGCACAGCACCCTTGAACGTCGTGGCGGCCACCGAGTTCACCGGCCGCAGCAGCAGCGGGTGGTGGGTCACGAGCAGGTCCGCCCCGGCGGCGATCGCCTCCTCCACGACCTCCAGGACGGGGTCGACGGCGAAGTGGACCTTCGCGACGGGCGCCGCGGGATCACCGCAGACCAACCCCACCGCGTCCCACGGCTGCGCCCACTCCCGCGGGTGCATCGCCTCGATCGCGTCGACGACCTGCTGCACCGTCGCTGGCTGGGGGGACTGCGGGATCACGGGGCCTGAGACTAACGGTTACCGTGGTCCCGCAGGGGCCTGTAGCTCAGTTGGTAGAGCACCGCGCTTACACCGCGGCTGTCGTCGGTTCGAGCCCGGCCGGGCCCACCCTCAGACCTCCAGGGCGGCCAGGTGCGCCTTCAGCGACCTCGGCGCCCCGGCCTGCCCGCGCAGCGTCCAGCGCACGACCCCGTCCGCGACGAGCAGCGAGAGCCGCTGCGCCACACCGAGTTCGGCGTCGAAGGCGCCCAGGGCACGACTGACCTGCCCGTGCGGCCAGAAGTCGCTGAGCAGGGGGAAGGGGTAGACGCGGTCCTCGCCCCAGGCCCGCAGGGCCGGGACGGGGTCGCACGACAGGGCCGCGAGCTGGACGCCCGCGTCGTCGAAGCGGTCGATCTCGAACGCCAGCGCGCCGAGCTCGGCGGTGCAGTGCGTGGAGAACGCCGCGGGCACGCACACCAGCAGCACCGGCCCCTGCTCCCACAGCTCGCGCAGGGCGAGCCGGTCGCCGTGCTGGTCCGCCAGGACGGTGTCGGGGACGGGAAAGCCGTCCCCGACCTCCAGGTTCAGCGGCGCCCGCTCTTGGGCGTGGTCATGCGCGTGCCGGCCCAGTTCGCGCACGCGCTCACGCTGGACGTCGCGTGCAGGCCGGCCGTCGGCGCCGCCTCGTCGATCTCGGAGGCGTTGACGTTGCCGGGACGGCCCTTCTTGGGCGTCAGGAGCCACACGATCCCGCCGTCGGCGAGGTTGGTGATGGAGTCGACGAGGGCGTCGACGAGGTCGCCGTCCCCTTCCCGGTACCAGCACAGGACGACGTCGGCGACGTCGTCGGCGTCCTCGTCGAGCAGCTCACTGCCCACGAGCTCCTCGACGGCCGCCCGGAAGTCCTCGTCGACCTGCTCGTCCCAGCCGAACTCCTGGACCAGTTGCCCCGGTTTGAAGCCCAGCTTGGCCGCTGCGGCCACATCCGCCGCAGGGTCCGCGGTCGCACCCACTGATGTCCTACCTTCCTCCTGGCCCCCTGCAGGCGGGGGCTCACGACGCTCTTGACCTCCTAGTGGAGCGGAGGAACGGGGCTGCGCGCAAGACGGAGCGCCGCGCGGGCCCCTCGCGGCGGCGCCGGGCGCCCCTCCAGCGCTCCTGTCCGGGCCCAGGGTGAGACAGTGGGTCCGTGGCGATCTCCTCGGTCCGGGCGCGCACGACGCGGCTGGACCTGAGCACGGGCACGGCGTCCGAGCGCGCCGACACCCTCGCCGTCGAGGAGCCGCTGCAGCTCGAGGTCGACGGCGAGCAGCTGACCGTGACGATGCGCACCCCCGGCCACGACGTGGAGCTCGCCCTGGGCTTCCTGCACGCCGAGGGGCTGCTCACGAGCGCCGACGACGTGGTCGCGATGCGGCACTGCACCGACGTGGGCCCCGACGGGGCGCCGACGTACAACCTGCTGCAGATCGGCGCCCGGCCGGGCAGCCGGCTGGCCGGGGACCGGGTGGCCCGCCCGTTCCCCACGACGTCGGCGTGCGGGGTCTGCGGCTCGGTCAGCGTCGAGGACGTGCTGTCCCGCGCGCCGGCCGCACCGACCGGCACCGACGACGTCCGGGTCCGGGCCGAGGTCCTGGCCGCCCTGCCCGACGCCCTGCGGGCCGCGCAGTCGACGTTCGAGCGCACGGGCGGGCTGCACGCGGCCGGGCTGTTCACGGCCGACGGCGACCTGCTGTGCGTGCGCGAGGACGTCGGGCGGCACAACGCCGTCGACAAGGTGGTCGGCTGGGCCCTGCGCGAGGGGCGGCTGCCGCTGCGCGCGGACGTGCTCGTGGTCTCGGGCCGCGCGTCCTTCGAGCTCGTCCAGAAGGCGGCGATGGCCGGGGTGCCGGTGCTCGTCGCGGTGTCCGCGCCGTCGTCGCTGGCGGTGTCCCTGGCCCGCGGGGCCGGCATGACCCTGCTCGGTTTCGTGCGCCCGCCCCGCGCCAACGTCTACGCGGGTGAGCACCGGGTCGACGTCGCAGCGGGGACCGGGGTGGGCCGGCCTCCGACGTCCGTCCTAACCTGAACCCACCAGCTGGGTCCGACGCACCCCCCACCGCTGACCGCGAGGGGGTCCGGCGGGCCCTCGACGAATGCGGGAGGACCACCACCGTGGCCAGACGCGATGAAGCGGGAGCACCCGCCGGCAAGGGCCCCATCCTCAACGGCCTGCCGTCGCAGTTGCCGGACATCGACCCCGAGGAGACGGCCGAGTGGCTGGCCTCCCTGGACGGGATCGTCGACGAACGCGGCCAGAACCGCGCGCGCTACCTCATGCTGCAGCTGCTGCAGCGTGCGCGTGAGCGCCAGGTGGGCGTGCCCAGCCTCACCGCGACCGACTACATCAACACCATCGGCCCCGAGTCCGAGCCGTGGTTCCCCGGGGACGAGGACGTCGAGCGCCGCTACCGCGCCTGGATCCGCTGGAACGCGGCGGTCATGGTGCACCGCGCGCAGCAGCCCGGCATCGGCGTGGGCGGCCACATCTCCACCTACGCGTCGTCGGCGACGCTGTACGAGGTGGGCTTCAACCACTTCTTCCGCGGCAAGGACCACGCCGGCGGCGGGGACCAGGTCTTCATCCAGGGCCACGCCTCCCCCGGGGTCTACGCGCGCGCCTTCCTCGAGGGCCGGCTGTCCGCCGAGCAGCTCGACGGGTTCCGCCAGGAGGTCTCCAAGGCCCCCAACGGCCTGTCGTCCTACCCCCACCCCCGGCTCATGCCGGACTTCTGGGAGTTCCCGACGGTCTCGATGGGCCTGGGCCCGGCGAACGCGATCTACCAGGCGCAGTTCAACAAGTACCTGCACAACCGCGGCTTCAAGGACACCTCCCAGCAGCACGTGTGGGCCTTCCTGGGCGACGGGGAGATGGACGAGCCGGAGTCGCGCGGCTTCGCCCAGCTCGCGGCCTACGAGGAGCTCGACAACCTGACGTTCGTCGTCAACTGCAACCTGCAGCGCCTCGACGGCCCGGTGCGCGGCAACGGCAAGATCGTCCAGGAGCTGGAGGCGTTCTTCCGCGGCGCGGGCTGGAACGTCATCAAGGTCCTGTGGGGCCGGGAGTGGGACACCCTGCTCGCCGCCGACCACCAGGGCGCCCTGGTCAACCTCATGAACGCCACCCCCGACGGGGACTACCAGACGTTCAAGGCCGAGAACGGCGCGTTCGTCAAGGAGAACTTCTTCGGCCGCGACCCGCGCACGGCCAAGCTCGTCGAGGGCATGACCGACGACGAGGTCTGGAACCTCAAGCGCGGCGGCCACGACTACCGCAAGGTGTACGCGGCGTACCAGGCGGCGGTGAACCACACCGGTCAGCCGACGGTGATCCTGGCCAAGACCATCAAGGGCTACGGCCTGGGGCCGCACTTCGCCGGCCGCAACGCCACGCACCAGATGAAGAAGCTGACGCTGGAGGACCTCAAGCTCCTGCGCGACTCGCTGCGGATCCCGATCAGCGACGAGCAGCTGGAGAAGGACCCCTACCGCCCGCCGTACTTCCACCCCGGTGACGGCGACGAGGCCATCCAGTACCTGCGCAAGCGCCGCGCCGACCTCGGCGGGCCCGTCCCGCAGCGCCGCGTCCAGCACGCCCCGCTGCACCTGCCGTCGGACGACTCCTACAAGATCGCGGCCAAGGGGTCGGGCAAGCAGGAGATCGCCACGACGATGGCGTTCGTCCGGCTGCTCAAGGACCTCATGCGGGACAAGGAGTTCGGCGCCCGCGTCGTGCCCGTCATCCCCGACGAGGCCCGCACGTTCGGGATGGACTCGCTCTTCCCGACGATCAAGATCTACAACCCGCACGGGCAGCAGTACACCTCCGTGGACCGCGAGCTCATGCTCGCCTACAAGGAGTCCGAGCAGGGTCAGATCCTGCACGTCGGCATCAACGAGGGCGGGTCCATCGCGGCCTTCACCGCGGCCGGGTCGTCGTACGCGACGCACGGGCAGCCGATGGTCCCGATCTACGTCTTCTACTCGATGTTCGGGTTCCAGCGCACCGGGGACAACATCTGGGCCGCGACGGACACCATGGCCCGCGGGTTCATGATCGGTGCCACCGCCGGGCGCACGACGCTGACCGGCGAGGGCCTGCAGCACGCCGACGGCCACTCGCTGCTGCTGGCGGCGACGAACCCGGCGGTCGTCTCCTACGACCCCGCCTACGCCTACGAGATCGGCCACATCGTCAAGGACGGTCTGCGCCGGATGTACGGCGAGGACCCCGAGAACGTCATCTACTACCTGACGGTCTACAACGAGCCGATGGTCATGCCCGCCGAACCGGAGGGCGTGGACGTCGAGGGCATCCTGCGGGGGATGCACCGCATCGCGGTGGGCGAGGGCGACGGTCCGCGGACCCAGCTCCTCGCCTCCGGCGTGGGGGTGCCGTGGGCCCTGGAGGCCCAGCAGCTGCTGAAGGACGACTTCGGGGTCGTCGCCGACGTCTGGTCGGTGACGAGCTGGAACGAACTGCGGCGCGACGGCCTGGCCTGCGACGAGCACGCGTTCCTCAACCCGGGCGACGAGTCGAAGGTGCCCTACGTCACGCAGAAGCTGAAGGACGCCCCCGGGCCGGTGGTGGCCGTCAGCGACTGGATGCGCCAGGTGCCCGACCAGATCGCGCAGTGGGTCCCGGGCGAGTTCGCCTCCCTGGGCGCCGACGGGTTCGGGCTGTCCGACACCCGCGCCGCCGCCCGGCGCTACTTCCACATCGACGGTCCCTCCGTCGCGGTCCGGGCGCTGGAGATGCTGGCCAAGCGCGGCGAGGTCGACTGGCGCGCGCCGGGTCAGGCCATCGAGAAGTACCAGCTGCACGACGTGCGCGCGGGCCGCAGCGGCAACGCCGGCGGCGAGAGCTGAGGTGAGCCCGCGGTGACGAGCCGGCAGCTGCTGCCCGAGGAGGTCGGGGTGACCGTCCTCGGGCGGCTGCTGCTGGTCGGCTTGGGGGCGGGCGGGCTCGTGGGCGGTGCCACGGGCGCCGTCCTGGGCTCCGGCGCCCCCTTCGGGCACTGGGACGCCGTCTTCGTGTACGCGGGGGTGCTCGTCGGACTGCTGGCCGGGGTCCTCACCCAGTCCGTCACCGCCCTCGTGGTCCACGTCGTGCACCGCCGGGTGCAGTGGGAGACCGTGCTGCGCACGGCGCTGCTGCCCCCGCTGGTCGGGTCCGGCGCGCTCGTGCTGGCGGTCGGTTCGGCCCTGCCGCCCGACCTCGCCTTCGCGGGGGCGGTCGCCGCCGTGTCGCTGGCCGCGGCCGTCTCCCTGGGCACGGTCCGCTGGTGCCTGTCCCCGTACCTGCTGCCCGACTGGTAGCCCCTACGCTCGCAGGGTGCCTGCCGACCGGACCGACCTGTCGCCCGCGACGGTCCGCCGCCTGGAGGCCGCCCAGGGCTCCTTCGCCTCCGCCATCACGGCGCGGATGGACCAGGCCCACCCCTGGTACACCGACCTGCCCGCCGACGAGCGCTCCTGGGTGGGCCTGGTGGCCCAGGCCGGGTTCGGCGACTTCCTGCGGTGGTTGTCCGAACCCGACCCGGAGGTCCTGGCCAAGACGACGGTCTTCGGCACCGCCCCGCGCGAGCTGATGCGCTCGGTCACCCTCCAGCAGACCGTGGAGCTGGTGCGCACGGCGATCACCGTCGTGGAGGAGGGGCTGGACGCCGTCGTCGGCGACGGCGACCCGGCCGAGCAGGTCCTGGCCCGGGAGGCGCTGCTGCGCTACTCCCGCGAGGTGGCCTTCGCCGCCGCCGCGGTCTACGCCCGCGCCGCCGAGACCCGCGGGGCCTGGGACGCCCGCCTGGAGGCCCTCGTCGTCGACGCGGTCCTGCGCGGCGACGGCGAGGACACCATCGCCTCCCGCGCCGCCGCCCTGGGGTGGACGCTGGTGGCCCCCACCACGGTCGTGATCGGGCCGGCCGCCGAGCAGGAGTCCGCGAGCGCCGTCGCGCGGGTCCGGTCCCTGGCCCGCGAGGACGGCGGCGAGGCCCTCGTCGGGGTGCAGGGCGACCGCCTGGTCGTGGTCCTGTCCGGTGCCCTGGACGCGCACGCCACGGCGGAGAAGCTGGCGGCCGGTGAGTTCGGGCCGGGGCCGGTCGTCGTGGGCCCGACGGTCTCGAGCCTGCCGGTGGCGGCGCGCTCGGCGCGCGCGGCGCAGGCGGGGGTCGTCGCGGCCCGGGCCTGGCCGGAGGCGCCGCGACCGGTCCTGGCCGACGACCTGCTGCCCGAGCGCGCCCTGTCGGGGGACGCGACCGCCCGGCGGGCACTGGTGGACCGGGCCTACGCCCCGCTGCTGGAGGCCGGGGGCTCGCTGCTGGAGACTCTGACCGCCTACCTCGCCCACGGAGGGTCACTGGAAGCGTGCGCGCGGTCGCTGTACGTACACGCCAACACGGTGCGCTACCGGTTGCGGCGCGTCGCAGAGGTCTCGGGGTGGACGCCGTCGGCCCCCCGGGAGCGTTTCGTGCTGCAGACGGCCCTCGCGCTCGGTCGCCTCTCGCACGTCCCCGGGGCGGCGCGGAGCACGCGGTTGGAGGAAACCTACAAGTCTGGCGGGTGAACTCGGTGAGCGTCGTGACCGCGCCGCGGGGCCCGCGGGAGGCAGGGTGAGCGGGTGCTCGTCTTCGTCTTCCCCGGCCAGGGCTCCCAGTCGCCCGGCTTCCTCGCTCCCTGGCTCGAACTGCCCGGGGTCGCGGACCGGCTGCGCTGGGCCTCGGCCGTCGTCGGTGACGACCTCGTGGCGCACGGGACGGTGTCCGACGCCGACACCCTGCGCGACACCGCCGTCGCCCAGCCGCTGATCGTCGCGGCGGGTCTGCTGGGGCTGCGCGAGCTGTTCGCCTCCCCCGCCGAGCTGGCCGGTGCCGCGGGCGCCGTCGCGGGCCACTCCGTGGGCGAGCTCACCGCCGCCGCCGCCACGGGCGCCCTGACCCCCGAGCAGGCCCTCGTCCTGGTCCGCGAACGGGGCCGGGGCATGGCCGCGGCCGCGGCGACGACGCCCACCGGCATGAGCGCGGTCCTGGGCGGGGACGCCGACGAGGTCGCCGCCCGGCTCGCCGAGCTGGGCCTGACCGCGGCCAACGCCAACGGCGGGGGCCAGACCGTCGCCGCCGGGACGCTGGAGGCGCTGGCCGCCCTCGCCGGGAACCCCCCGGCCAAGGCGCGGGTGATCCCCCTGCAGGTCGCGGGCGCCTTCCACACCGAGCACATGGCCCCCGCGGTCGGCGCCCTGGAGCAGCTGTCCGCCGGGATCGACCCGGGCACGGCGGCGCTGCCGATCGCCGCGAACGCCGACGGCGAGCTCGTGACCGACGGCGCGCAGTTCCTGCAGCGCCTCGTGGCGCAGGTCTCCCGGCCCGTGCGCTGGGACCTCGTGACCGCGACCTTCGCCCGCCTCGGGGTGACCGGCTTGATCGAGGTGCCCCCCGCGGGGACGTTGACCAACCTGGCCAAGCGCACACTGAAGGGTGTGGACGTGCTGGCGCTGAAGACGCCGGACGACCTGGACCGGGCCCGCGCCATGATCTCCGACCACGGTGGCGTGGCCGCCACCCTCACGACGGAGGCCGCTCTGTGACCGCTCTGACGAACGCCCCCACGCGCGAGGCGCGCATCCTCGGCATCGGCGCGCACCGTCCGCCGCGCATCATCGACAACGACGAGGTGTGCACCTGGATCGAGAGCTCGGACGAGTGGATCCAGCAGCGCACCGGCATCAAGGCCCGCCGCTGGGCCGCCCCCGACGTCTCGGTCGTGGACATGAGCGAGGACGCCGGCGCGAAGGCGCTGGCGGCGGCGGGCCTGACGGGCTCCGACGTCGACGCCGTCATCCTGGCGACCGTCTCCTACCCGTTCCAGACCCCGGCCGCGGCGGCCGTCGTCGCGCACCGGCTCGGCGCGACCCCCGCGGCGGCCTTCGACATCTCCGCCGGCTGCGCCGGGTTCTGCCACGGCATCGCCCTGGCCACGGACCTCGTGCGCGGCGGGACGGCCCGCAACGTGCTGGTGGTCGGCGCCGAGAAGCTGTCCGACTTCACCGACAAGCACGACCGCTCGACGGCCTTCCTCTTCGCCGACGGCGCCGGTGCGGCCGTCGTCGGGATCTCCGACGAGGTCGGCGTCGGGCCGACGGTGTGGGGCTCGGACGGCGGCCAGTCGGAGCTGATCAAGAGCAAGTTCTCCTGGCTGGAGCTGCGCGACGTCATCGACGGCACCGCGAAGGCCTCCCCGGACCCGATCGCGACCGCCACCGCGGCCGAGCCGGAGTCCGCCGACGAGTCCGGGCCGCAGCCCGAGGACGCTCCCGGCTGGCCCTACCTGGAGCAGCAGGGCCAGTCGGTGTTCCGCTGGGCCGTGTGGCAGATGGCTCCCGTCGCCCAGGCCGCGCTCGACGCCGCCGGCGTCAGCGCCGACCAGATCGACGTCTTCGTCCCCCACCAGGCCAACGCGCGCATCATCGACGCCATGGTCAAGCAGCTCAAGCTGCCCGAGACCGTGCACGTCGCCCGCGACATCGTCGACATGGGCAACACGTCGGCGGCCTCGATCCCGTTGGCGATGGAGCGCGCGATGGCCGACGGGGACGCCCCCTCGGGCGGTCTCGCCCTGCTGATCGGTTACGGCGCGGGCCTGTCCTACGCCGCCCAGGTCGTCCGGCTCCCGTAGCCGGCTGCTGTTCTCCTGGCCGCGATCCCCGCGGTCAGGTCGTTCCGGCGTCCCGAACGGGTCGCCGTCCACACGGATGGAGCCACGCATGGCCAGTGAGCAGGAGATCCTCAGCGGTCTCGCCGAGATCGTGAACGAGGAGACGGGCCTGCCCACCGACAGCGTCGAGTCGGACAAGTCCTTCACCGACGACCTCGACATCGACTCGCTGTCGATGATGACGATCGTCGTGAACGCGGAGGAGAAGTTCAGCGTCCGCATCCCCGACGAGGACGTGAAGAACCTGCGCACCGTCGGCGACGCCGTCGCCTACATCTCGCAGGCCCAGGGCTGAGAAGCACCACCGGCACGACACGCACCACAGGGGCCGGCCCGCACCCGCGGGCCGGCTCCCCGCACCACCCACGCCGTCCGAGTTCCAGGAGGAGCTGACCGACCATGACCACGACCCCGTCGACCTCGTCGAAGTCGTCGCGCCGCGTCGTCGTCACCGGGCTGGGGGCCACCACTCCGCTCGGCGGCGACGTGCGCACCAGCTGGGAGGCCGCGCTCGCGGGCCGTTCCGGGGCGCGCCCCATCACCGACGACTGGATCAACGAGTTCGAGCTGCCCGTGACGTTCGCCGCCCAGGCCGCCGTGCGCGCCGACAGCGTGCTGGAACGCCGGGAGATCAAGCGGTTGGACCCGTCCCAGCAGTTCGCGGTCATCGCCGCCCGCGAGGCGTGGGCCGACGCCGGCTCCCCCGAGGTCGACCCGCTGCGCCTCGGTTCGGTCGTCGCGACCGGCATCGGCGGGATCTGGACCCTCCTGACGGCGTACGACACGCTGAAGGAGAAGGGCGCTCGGCGCGTCCTGCCCCTGACCGTCCCGATGCTCATGGCCAACGGCCCGACGGCCGCGATCAGCATCGAGTTCACCGCCCGCGCCGGGGCGCACACCCCCGTCAGCGCGTGTGCGTCCGGGGCCGAGGCCATCGCGTACGGCGTGGACATGATCCGCACCGGGCGGGCCGACATCGTCATCTGCGGGGGGACGGAGGCGGCGATCCACCCGCTGCCCATCGCCTCCTTCACCTCGATGCACGCCATGAGCAAGCGCAACGAGGACCCCGAACGGGCCTCGCGGCCCTTCGACACCGCCCGCGACGGCTTCGTGCTCGGGGAGGGTGCCGGGATCCTGGTCCTGGAGTCCGAGGAGCACGCCACGGCCCGCGGCGCGCGCATCCACGCCGAGGTCCTGGGCGCCGGGCTGTCCGCGGACGCCTACCACGTGGCCGCGCCCGAGCCCGAGGGCGCGGGGGTCAGCCGGGCGATCCGCGACGCGCTGGCCCAGGCCGGCCTGTCGGCGCGCGACGTCGTCCACATCAACGCCCACGCCACCTCCACGCCCGTCGGGGACGTCGCGGAGGACAAGGGCCTGCGCCTGGCGCTCGGCGACGCGGTCGACGGCATCGCGGTGTCGGCGACGAAGTCCATGACGGGTCACCTGCTGGGCGCGGCCGGGGCGGTGGAGAGCATCTTCACGATCCTCGCGCTGCGCGACCGGGTCGCCCCGCCGACGATCAACGTCGACGACCTCGACCCCGAGGTGTCCCTGGACGTCGTCCGCAAGGAGTCGCGCCCGCTGCCGGCCACGGGGACGCTCGTGGGCCTGAACAACGCGTTCGGCTTCGGCGGCCACAACGTCAGCGCGGTGTTCGCCGCCGGCTGAGGCGTCCCCACCCCCGCGCAACGCACACGTCGCGCCCGCCGGGCCTGGTCCGGCGGGCGCGACGTGTGCGTTGCGCGGGGCTCTGCCGGGTGTGCGGTCTCAGCCGACCTGGTGCAGCCAGCGGACGGGCGTGTCGTCCCCGGCGTGGCGGAACGCCTCGAGCTCGCAGTCCCAGGCCTCACCGACGGCGAGCGCGAGGGCGCGACGAGCCCCCGCGGCGTCACCGGTGGTCAGCAGTTCCATGGCCGCGTGGACGCGGTCCTCGGGGACCTGGACGTTGCCGTGGACGTCGGTCGCGGCGTGGAAGATCCCCAGCGCGGGGGTGTGGCTCCAGCGGCCGCCGTCGCAGCCGGGGGACGGTTCCTCGGTCACCTCGAAGCGCAGGTGCGCCCAGCCGCGCAGCGCGGAGGCCAGCAGGGCACCGCTGCCCTGCGGCGCCTGCCAGGAGTACTCGGCCCGCAGGCAGCCCGGAGCGACCGGCTGGCCCGTCCACTCGAAGGACGCGCGCACGCCGAGGACACCGCCGGCTGCCCACTCGATGTGCGGGACGAGCGCTCGCGGTGCGGAGTGCACGAAGAGCACGCCGCGGGTCGTCGCACCGGACATGCCTGGCTCCTTCTGCGTCGGTGTGAGGGACGTCTTCCCCAACGACCTCACGACACGCAGGGCGGAACCCGCAGTGGTGCTCCAACTACACGGTGTGCAGCTTCGTACTGCGGCCCATCATGCCTCACGGATCAAGCTCAGGTCCACGACACGCGCTGCCGATGGAGCACTCGGACCCGTGCCCGAACCGCCGAGAGGACCCCGCGTGGACGACCAGCCCGCCCAGCCCGCGCCGCGCGCCGCCGTCGGCGAGATCTCCGAGGTCATCCGGCCCGCCGCCATCGTGCCCGAGGAGGCGGCCCGGTCCGTCCTCGTCGAGCTCGCCCTGCGCGACGTCCAGAACGGCGGGGTCTGGCAGGCCGGCCCCTCGCTGTGGAGCCGCTACGACCGCCCCTGGCACGGCCCCGACAACGCCGCCGGCGCGGAGCTGATCGGCCGCATCCACGTCGCCTACGGCACGCCGACCAAGTACGAGATCACGATCTACCGCGTGACGGTGACCCTGTTCGGCAGCCAGCTCGGCTGGAGCGTGGAGTCGTTGTGCGACGAGGCCCTCGGCCACGGCGGGCTGCGTCTGAAGGACTGTCCCCGCGCGACCCTGGCCGCTCCCCCGCCGCCCTTCCGGGGCTGAGCCACCCCCGCGCACCCGCACCGTCCGCCGCGTGGCGCACGGGCCCGGGTGGCACCATCGAGCCCGTGCCCGACCCCGCCACGCCCCGCAGGCACCACCACCGGCCCGCGCTGCCCGGCGACGAGGCGATCGTCGCCCTGTCCGGCGGCGTCGACCCCTCCGCCGTCCAGGAGGCCGCGCACGCCGCGGCCAGCGCCCTCGTGCACGGCGCCCGCAGCGCGCAGGACGCCGAGGTCACCCGGCGCGTCGTGCGCCTGGCCCAGGACGAGGGCCTGGAGGTCATCGCCGACCTGTGGGCCGACGCCCCCGCGGACTCCCTGGCCGGGGCCCTGTGGCGGCTCTACGTCCTGCGCACGTGGGTGGTGCGCCAGCCGGTGGCCGTCTCCCGCCTGTACTCCGACGGCCGGCGGCACGCGCCCGTCCTCGAGGTCGTCGCCGGGGTCGCGGACCCGCCCGGGCCGGAGGAGGTCGTCGCCGTCGTCGACGCCGTCCTGCGGGGGGTGGCCGAGGGCGACTTCGCCGTGACGCTGGAGCGGGCCGCGGCGTTCTGCCGGGTCCTGGCCATCGGCCGGGCCCACCACGCCGACTCCCCCGTCGAGGAGGACGCCGGCACCGCGCTGACCCGTTCGGCCGCCCGCCTCGTCCGCACGGCCGAGCAGCTCGAGCACGTCGCCCACCGCTGGCGCGCGGGCGAACTGGGCTGACCCCCCGCCCACCGGGGTGGGCTCGGGAGCCGGACGAAGTTACAATGGTCGTGCGCCGGGCCGTGGTAGCCCCGGGTCCCATTTTGAAGCCGCTACGAGCGGCCGTGCGCCGTGAGGCGCTTCCCGGTCCGGCGCACCTTCAGCCGAACAACCCCTCGCCCCAGGCCCCGCCGGACGCGGTCCCCGGCGGGCAGGCGAAGATCCCCGACCCGGTGTGCTTGAGGTACTCGGTCAGCGCGTCCTGCGAGCCCAGCTTGCGCTGCAGCGGGACGAACTGGTGGGCCGGGTCGTTGCCGAAGACGATGAAGAACAGCCCGGCGTCGAGCTGTCCCGTCGCACCGTCGAGGCCGTCGGTGTAGGAGTAGCCCCGGCGCAGCAGCTTCACCCCGCCGTTGCTCTGCGGGGCCGCCAGCCGGACGTGGGCGGCGACGTCGATCGCCGGCTTCCCGTGCGCCGTCGTCTTCGCCAGGTCCAGGGCGTCGAACTCGTGCGTCCCGGACAGCGGCGCCCCGGACTCCTTGGCGCGGCCGATGACGCGTTCCTGCTCCCCCAGCGAGGCGCGGTCCCAGGCTTCGATCAGCATCCGGATCCGGCGCGCCACGAGGTACGTGCCACCCCGCATCCACTCCTGGTCGACGGCCGGCGCCCCCTGCCCGCCGACCCAGACGTGCCGGTCGAGGTCCGAGGTGTCCTCGGCCTTCAGGTTCGCCGTGCCGTCCCTGAAGCCCATGAGGTTGCGCGGGGTGGACTGCGCCGACGACGTCGTCGAGGTGCGCCCGAAGCCGAGCTGCATCCACCGCACGCGCACGACGCCGCGGCCGATGCGCACGAGGTTGCGCACGGCGTGGAAGGCGACCTGCGGGTCGTCGGCGCAGGCCTGCAGGCACAGGTCGCCGCCGACCTTAGTGGGGTCCAGCTGCTCGCCGGGCAGCGGCGGCAGCTCCTCCAGGGCCGCGGGCCGGCGGTCGGCGAGGCCGAAGCGGGAGTCGAACAGGGACGGGCCGTACCCGAGGGTCACGGTGAGGTTGGCCGCGGGCAGCTCGTGCGCCTCGCCGGTGTCCTGCGGCGGCTCCTCGGCGGCGCCGCCCAGCCCACCGGGGCCCCCCACCGGGGTCCCGGTCGCCATGGTCGCCGCGGCGGCGCTCCACCGCTGCAGGACGTCGGCGAGCTCCCCGGCGCGCGACGTCGTGACGTCGAGCGCGGCGAAGACGAGCGAGTCCTGCTGGGGGGTGGTGATGCCCGCCTGCCGCGCGCCGTGGAAGGCGACGGTGCGGCTGGCGGCGGTGGCCTGCCCGGGGCGCGCGGCGACGGCCGTCAGGCCCGCGCCGACCCCGGCGGCACCGGCCACCGCGGCGCCCGTCAGGACACCGCGGCGGGAGGGACGGAAGGTGCTCACCGCAGGATCGTCTCCCGGCTCAGGACTGGCTCGCCGCGCCGACGACCTTGCCGGAGACCTGCGAGAGCGGTTCGGCCAGGGCGTCGACGGCCGAGGCCAGGTCCTTGACCTGGTCGGGCGTCAGCTGGGTGTAGAGGGCGTAGGAGTCGCCCTGCCGGTAGGGCGCCAGCGCGGTCGTGACGTCCTCGAAGCGGCCCTGGATCGTCGTCACCAGATCGGGGTCGGTCACCTGCAAGGCCGGGGTCAGCAGGTCGAAGGCCTTCTGCGACCCCTCGACGTTGGCGGCGAAGTCCAGGAGGTCGAGGTGGGAGTAGGCCTCCTCCTCGCCCGTGACCTTGGACTTGGCGACCTCGTCGAGCAGCCCGGAGGCGCCGTTGGCCAGGTCGGCGGGCTGGTACGTCGTGGTCTGCACCAGGGTGTCCAGCTGCGCGACGTCGGCGACGAGCTGCTGCGCGACGGGCGCCATCCCCTCGGTCGACCCCTTCTCCCACAGCGCCTGCTCGATCCGGTGGAAACCGGTCCAGGTGGCGGGGTCGGCGACGTCGGCGATGCGGACGTCGATGCGCGGGTCGAGGTCGCCGAAGCTCTCGGCGACGGGTTCGATGCGCTCGTAGGGGGTGCGGGCCGGGCCGTAGAGGGCCTTGGCCTTCTCCACGTCACCGGCCTCGACGGCGGCGGCGAAGGCGCCGGTGGCGGTGACGAGGTCGGCGACCTGCCCCTCGACGTAGTCCTGGTAGCCCTGGGTCGCCGCGGCGAACAGCGGGTCCTCGGTGCCGGCGGTGCTGCCGGCGGTGGCGCCGGTGACGGTGAACGCCGAGGTCGGCGTCGTGGCGTTGGGGCACTGGACGGTGTAGTCGCCCGCCTCGAGGGTGAGGGAGAACTTCCCGGTCAGCCCCGGCGTGAGGTTCTCGCGCTCGCCGACGATGCGGCCGCCGGAGTTCACCAGCTCGCCCTCGGTCACGGCGCTCGCGCCGGAGTTCACGATCTCGAACGAGGCGGGTCCGGCGGCGATGGAGTTCGGCTCCGCGGTGCAGCCGTCGTCGGTGAGGGTGATCCTGACGGTGCCGGCTGCCCCGGCGGTGTTCCCGGCGGCGCCCCCGGCGGCGCTGTCGGTGCCGCCGCCGCACGCGGTGAGCAGCAGGAGCGGGCTCGCGGCCAGCGCGAGGACGAGACGGGGCTTGACGATCACTGCGGGGTCCTCCGGGGACGGTGGTTCAGGCGGGGACGCGCTGCGGCGCGGGGCTCGTGGCGCGCGGGCGGAGCACGACGACGAGCATGGGGACGAGGTAGACGAGCCAGCCGGCGAGCTCGACGACGGTGGGCCGGGGCTGCCAGCCGAGGACCCCGGTGAACAGCGCCGAGCGCACGGTGCCGGGGGTGACGACCGCGGAGGCGTCGAGGGCGGTGGCCTGCCCGGCCAGCAGCCAGCCCGCCTCGTGGGCGGTGTGCGCGGCGCCCATGACGAGGCCGGCGGCGACGAGGACGAGCACGACGCCGGTGACGCGGAACAACCGCCCGAGGTTCAGCCGGACGCCGCCGCGGTAGATCAGGTACCCCAGGACGACGGCCAGCACGACCCCGAGGGAGGCGCCGATCGCGCCGTCGGCGCTGCTGCCGGATACCTGGTAGGTGGCGAGCAGGAAGACCGAGGTCTCCAGCCCCTCGCGCAGGACGGCGAGGAAGGCCATCGCCACCAGCGCCCAGGCCGACCCCCGGGCCAGCGCGCTCGAGGCCGACCGCTCCAGGTCGGTCCGCATCGTCCTGGCGTTGCGGGTGGTCCAGACGACCATCCAGGTGACCATGACGACGGCGACGAGGGCCAGGACGGTCTCGAGCTGCTCCTGCTGGCGCTGCGGCAGTGACTGCGTGGCCGCCTGCAGGGCGGCGGCGGCGCCGACGCACAGCACCACCGCGAGCAGGACGCCGGCGCTGACCCAGCGCAGCGCGCGCCGTTCGCCGCGCTGGACGAGGAAGGCCGAGACGATCCCGACGATGAGCGACGCCTCGAGGCCTTCACGCAGTCCGATGACGAACGTCGCGAGCACGGGGGCAACTCCTCTGGTCGGGGACCGGCACCCTCAGGTGAGGTGAGCCTGGCCGATGGTAGGCCCACCTCACCAGGGTCCGGGGACCGGGAACACCCCCTGTGGCACAGCTCACACCGACCCCCGGAACTCGGTACCGGGTCCCGCTGTGGAGGCTCCTGCGAGCGCCACCCGTGTTCGTCACGACGGCCGGGACCGGGCAGGATCCTCCCCATGTCGCTCGACGCCGCGTCGCCCGCCCACGCCTCCGTGCTGCCCACCGCTGACGACGTCGAGGCCGCCGCGATCCGCCTGGCGAAGGTCGTGGTCCGGACCCCGCTGGCGACCAACGCCCGCTGGTCGGCCGAGCTGGACGCCCACGTGCGGGTCAAGCGCGAGGACCTGCAGGCCGTGCGCTCGTACAAGCTGCGCGGCGCCTACAACCTCGTGGCCCAGCTCGACGCCGACCAGCGCGCCCGCGGGGTCGTGACGGCCAGCGCCGGCAACCACGCCCAGGGGCTGGCCTACGCGTGCGCCGCGCTGCGGGTGCGCGGTCGCATCTACGTCCCGCGCACCACCCCGCGGCAGAAGCGGGACCGGATCGCGGCGCTCGGGCAGGAGTTCGTCGAGACGATCGTGCTCGGCGACACCTACGACGACTCCGCCGCGGCGGCCGCCGAGGACGCGGCCCGCACCGGCGCCACGATGGTCCCGGCCTTCGACGACGCCCGGACGCTGACGGGCCAGGGCACGGTCGCGGTGGAGGTCGTCGAACAGCTCGCGGCGCTGGGCGAGGACCCGCCGGACGTCCTGGTCGTGCCCGTCGGCGGAGGCGGTCTGCTGGCCGGGACCCTGACGTGGGTGCGCGAGCGGCACCCGCAGGTCCGGGTCGTGGGGGTCGAACCCGAAGGCGCCGCCTCGATGGCCGCGGCCCTGGCGGCCGGGCACCCGGTCAAGCTGCCCGACCTCGACACGTTCGTCGACGGCGCCTCGGTGCGCCGGGTCGGGGACGTCACGCACGCGGTCGTCGCCCGGCAGCCGGTGGAGCTGGTGGCCGTCCCCGAGGGCGCCATCTGCGTGGAGATGCTGGCCATGTACCAGACCGACGGGATCATCGCCGAGCCGGCGGGCGCGCTGGCGACGGCGGCGCTGGCCGGGTACGTCCACGTCGAGCCGGGTCAGAGCGTCGTCGCGATCGTCTCCGGCGGCAACAACGACGTCTCGCGGTACGCCGAGATCATCGAGCGGGCGCTCGTGCACGAGGGCCGCAAGCACTACTTCCTCGTGGAGTTCCCGCAGGAGCCGGGGGCGCTGCGCCGCTTCCTCGACGAGGTCCTCGGCCCCGACGACGACGTCACGCTGTTCGAGTACGTCAAGCGCAGCAACCGGGAGTTCGGTCCGGCCCTGGTGGGCATCGAGATCCCCACGAAGGAGGACCTGCCGGGTCTGCTGGCGCGCATGGCGGCCGCACCGCCGTCGTTCGAGCGCATCTCCGCGGCCGAGCCGCTGTACCGCTACCTGCTCTGAACCGGCGCGTCTGGGAGGCTGGCCGCATGGCTGTCGTGAAGATCAACGCGATCGAGGTGCCGGACGGGTCCGGCCCCGAACTGGAACGCCGGTTCGCCCACCGGATGGGTGCGGTGGAGGGGACGCCCGGGTTCCTCGGGTTCGAACTGCTGCGCCCCGTCGCCGGGGAGACCCGGTACTTCGTCTACACCCGCTGGGAGACCGAGGAGGCCTACCAGGGCTGGGCGAACGGCGGCGCGCGCGACGCGCACGCGGGCGAACGGCAGCGGCCGGTGGCGACGGGCGCCTCGCTGCTGGAGTTCGAGGTCGTCCTGGGCGCCGACCCCGCCTGAGATGCGGATCGTCGAGGAGGGCCGCGCCCCGGGAGCCGCCGCACTGGTGCTCCCCGGGCGCGGCTACGACGCCGACCAGCCGGTGCTGCGGGCCGTGCGCGACGAGCTGGTCGCCGCCGGGCACCGGGTGCTGTCGGTGTTCTGGACCGAGGAACCCCCCACGCACGCGCAGGTGCCGGCGGTGGTGCGGTTCCTGCTGGACGACCTGCGCCCGTGCCTGCTCGTGGCGAAGTCCCTGACCACGCTGGCCCTGCCGGTGGCCGCCGACCGCGGGCTGCCGGGGATCTGGATCACCCCGCTGCTCGACGAGCCCGACGTGGGCCTGGCCGCCGCCCGCTCGAACCCGCGCACGCTGCTGGTCGGGGGCACCGCGGACCCGACGTGGAACCGGGTGCTGGCCCACGAGAGCGATCGCGAGGTGCTGGAGTTCGAGGGAGCGGACCACGCCCTCGAACGGGACGGCGTGGTCGAGACCCTGCGTGCCCGCGTGCGGGAGTTCCTGCTCTAGAACTCGAAGAGGTTGCCGCGCAGCCCGTTCCCGCCGTACCCCGAGCGCAGCACCCCGCGTCGGCGCAGGATGGGGACCAGGTCGTCGAGGAACCGGTGCAGCGTCACGGGGTGCAGGTCGCCGGACAGCAGGAAACCGTCGTTGTCCGCGTCCTCGCCGAACTCCTCGACGAGGTCGGCGAACTCCTGCGCCGTCCCGACCAGGCCGGTGCGGTCGGGCAGCCGACCCTTGCGGGCCTTGCGCGCCAGGAGTTCGCGCAGCGGCGCGTCCGGGGTGTCGCCGCGCAGGGCGCCGATGGTGCCCAGGGACACGTGGTCGCCGAACACCGCCGGGTCCAGCGGCCGGTCCAGCGGCAACCGCGTGAGGTCGGTCTCCAGATCGCTGGACCAGTGCAGCGCGACCTCGTGCAGGACCTCGTCGGAGGGGTGCCGGGACGCCTCGACGATCCGGTCGGCCTCCTGCGGGCTGCTCACGAGTTCGGGTTTGACGACGAACAGGACGCGCAGGTCGGCGGGTTTGCGGCCGGCCGCGGCGGCGGCGTCGAGCACCTTCGCCCGGTACGCGCGGACCTTCGCGACCTCCAGCGGCGCGAGGGCGAGCTGCACGTCCGAGCGCGACCCGGCGAAGGCCAGTCCACGGGCCGATCCCCCGGGGGAGACGAGGACCGGGTCACCGGCGGAGAACGGCAGCGCGTTGAGCGGGCCGTCGAGGCGGAAGTGCTCACCGCGGTGCGAGAAGGCGTCGATGCGGGTGCCGTCGGCGAACCGTCCCGTCACGGGGTCGGCGACGAGCGCCTCGGGGTCCCAGCTGTGCCAGAGCCGGCGGACGACGTCGATCCACTCCTCGGCCCGGTCGTAGGCCACGTCGTGCGCGACGGGTTCCAGGCCCACGTGCCGGGCGCTGCCGACGTCGGTGACGAGGTTGATCCCGAACCGGTTGCCGGACAGGTGCTGCAGCGTCGCGGCCTGCCGCGCGGCGAGGTACGGCGGGGTGATGCCGGCGTTGACCGTGGGGACGATCCCGACGTGCTGCGTGGCGGCGAACAGGTAGGGGGCCAGCAGCAGCGGGTCGTGCTTGGGACCGCCGTACGCCGCGCGGACCCGCAGGTCCAGGGTCTGCGGGTTCCCCAGCGAGATCGCGTCCTCGATCACGACCAGGTCGAGACCGGCCCGTTCGAGGTCGCGCACGGCGTGCGCGTACAGGTCCGGTCGCGTCCAGTCGTCGTTCCACGCCTGGTGGTCGCGACCCCAGCCCTGGGGGCCGAAACCGCGGGAGAAGAAGTACCCGAAGTGCTGCAGGCGTCCCATCAGGCCACCGCCCCCTGCTCGCTCCGGTGGGGTGCGCGCGAGGCGACGAGGGCCTGCTCGAGGTCGGCGAGCAGGTCGGCCGGTTCCTCCAGGCCGATCGACAAGCGCAGCAACCCCGGCCAGATGCCGGCGGCGAGCCGCTCGGGCTCCGTGCGGTGCGCGTGGGTCGTGCTGGCCGGGTGGATCACCAGCGACCGGACGTCGCCGACGTGGGTCATCCGGGTGAACAGTTCCACGGCGTCGACGAACCGCTGCGCCGCAGCGCGGCCGCCCTCCAGGGTCACCGAGAACACGGCACCGGCCCCGCGGGGCAGCAGCCGCCGGGCGACGTCGTGCGAGGGATGGTCGTCGAGGGCGGCGTGGTCGACGCTGACGACCTCGGGCCGCGCGCGCAGCCAGCGGGCCAGCTGCTCGGCCGTCTGCGTCTGGCGGGCCACGCGCAGCGACAGGGTCTCCAGCCCCTGCTGGACCAGGAACGCGTTGAACGGTGAGATCGTCGGGCCCAGGCGGGAGGCGACGACACCGCGGGTGTGCTCGACGTAGGCCCGCTGCGGGCCGTACCGCTGCACCCAGCTGACGCCCGCCAGCACGTTCGCGGGCTCGGTGAGGTGGCCGAACCCGGACCAGTCGAACCCGTCGCCGGTGACGATCGCGCCGCCCAGGGCGGCGCCGTGGCCGGCGAGGAACTTGCTGGCCGAGTGCACGACGACGTCGGCGCCGTGCTCCAGGGGCCGCAGCAGGTACGGGGTGGCGAAGGTGTTGTCCACGACGAGCGGGACGCCGTGCCGGTGCGCGACGGCCGCCACCGCGGGCAGGTCGAGCACGGTGTCCTTCGGGTTGGCGATCGACTCGGCGAAGAAGGCGCGGGTGGTCGGCCGGACGAGGCGTTCCCAGTCGGCGCTCTCCTCGACGAAGTCGACCTCGATGCCGAGCCGGCCGAAGTTGTCGAGGAAGAGCCCGCGCGAGCCCTCGTACAGGTCGGCGGCGGCCAGCAGGTGGTCCCCCGCCCCCAGGATCCCGAGCAGCGCCACCGTGATCGCGGCCTGGCCGGTGCCGACGAGGATCGCGTCGGTGCCGCCCTCCAGGACGGCGAGGCGGCGTTCGACGGCGGCCGACGTGGGGTTGCCGATGCGCGTGTAGACGTACCCGTCGTCCTCGCCGGCGAACCGGGCACGGGCGTGCTCGAAGTCGTCGAAGACGAACCCGGCGGTCAGGTGCACGGGCGTGACCCGCGCCCCGGTGACCGGGTCGGGTTCGGCGCCGGCGTGGACCTGCTGGGTGGCGAAGCTGTGGCGGTTGCGGACGTGCGTCATCGACGGGCCTTCCGGTGCAGTGACGGGGTGGGAGCGCGGGCGTTCAGGCCCGACAGCTCATCCCGGCGCTGCGCAGGAGGTCGACGACGAGACGGCGCGTCAACGGTTCGATCGGCACTGCGTTCCCTCTCCCATCGGTCCTGGCGGGAGCACCGACCCGGGTGGGCGGTTGCTGCGGCGTCGACGAGCCAGGTCTCTCGGCCGCTCTGGATGGCTCTTCCAGTGGACGGCACCGCAGCCATCGCTGTCAAGCGCTTCACACGATCTGCCGGCGGGTAGCGTGCGGCGTCGTGATCCTCACGGCCATGGTCTTCTACCCCGGCGGCGAACACCTCACGAGCTGGCGGCTGCCGGGGGGCCGCCCCGCCGACTACGTGACGTTCGAGTACTACGAGCACTTCGCCCGCACCGCCGAGCGCGCGGGTTTCGCAGCGCTGTTCTACGCCGACGAGCTGTACGTGTGGGACCGGTTCGCCTCCGGCGTCGAGCACGTCGCCAACGTCCGTCCCGAACCCTTCGGCCTGCTCGGGGCGCTGACCCGCAGCACCGAGCGGATCGGGCTGGTGGCGACCGTCTCGACCACGTACAACGAGCCGTTCCACACCGCGCGCCAGGTGGGGTCCCTGGACTTCCTCAGTTCCGGGCGGGCCGGGTGGAACCTCGTGACGTCGGCCAGCGACGAGGAGGCCCGCAACTTCGGGCTGGAGCGCAACCTCGACCACGCCGCGCGCTACCGCCGCGGGGCGGAGTTCGTGGAGGTCGTCACGGGGCTGTGGGACAGCTGGGACGACGGCGCGATCCGCCCCGACGTCGCCTCCGGTCGCTACGCCGACCCCGCCGGACTGCACGTGCTCGGTCACGAGGGCGAGTTCTTCCGCGTCCGCGGTCCGCTGAACCTGCCCCGCCCGCCCCAGGGCCGACCCGTCCTGTTCCAGGCGGGCTCGTCGGAGGACGGGCGGGCCCTGGCGGGCAGGTACGCCGAGGCCGTCTTCGTGCCCGGTTCCGCTCCGCTGCCCGGCGCGCAGCGGCTCTACGAGGACTACAAGCAGCGCGCGGTCGCGAACGGCCGCGCCCGCGAGCACCTCCTCGTCCTGCCGGCCCTGTCGCCCGTGCTGGGTGAGACGCCGGCCCGCGCTCTGGAGAAGCTCGAGGAGATCGAGGCGCTCACCCCCGACCGGCTCAGCCTCGACTGGCTCTCGCACCACCTGGGCGTCGACCTGTCCGACCGGCCGCTCGACGAGCGCTTCGAGTTCGACTTCACCGGCGGCTCCAACCAGGTGCAGACGGTGTTCGAGGGCGTCCGCAAGCTCATGGACCGCGAACGGTTCACCCTGCGCGAGCTGTACCGGACGATGCTGCGCCGCCGGTTCCTGCCCGGGACCCCCGAGCAGGTCGCGGACTGGATGACCGAACGGTTCACCCACGGCGCCGCCGACGGTTTCACCCTCGCGTTCTCCTCGTTGCCGGCGGGGCTGGAGGAGTTCGCCGAGACGGTGGTGCCGCTGCTCGTCGCCCGCGGGGTGCTGGCCGCGGAACTGCCCGCCGCGACGCTGCGCGAGAACCTCGGACTGCCGGTGCCGCCCAGCCGCTACCGCTGAACCGGGACGACCCCGGAGGTCCCCCCGGCCGCGACCTCGACGCGGTTGCGGCCCGCGGCCTTCGCGGCGTACAGGGCCGCGTCCGCGCGCCCGACGAGCGCCGTGACCGACTCGGCGCCGTCCCACTGCGCCACCCCCGCCGAGAACGTCTGCCCCAGCGGGGTGGCGCCGAGCAGCGCCCGCACGAGGTCCGCGGCGGCGCCGGCGCCGAGCCCGGTCGTGGCCACCAGGAACTCCTCCCCGCCCCAGCGGGCCAGGAACGCGGGCGAGTCCTCGAGCCGCTCCGTCCACGCCCGGGCCGCCTGCACGAGCAGCTCGTCCCCGGCCGGGTGGCCGAAGGAGTCGTTGAACCGCTTGAAGTGGTCCAGGTCGAGGATCGCGACGGCCAGCGGGACGCCGTCGAGGGCGCAGCGGTCGACGAGGCGGCCCAGTTCGGCGTCACCGCTGCGCCGGTTCGCGATCCCCGTGAGCCCGTCCGTGCGGGCCAGCGCGGTGAGCTGCTGCGCCTGCGTCTGGACCTGCTTGAGCAGCCCGTTCATGCGCAGCACCACGAGCAGGAACAGCGCGATGGAGCTCGCCCCGACCGACCACGGCTCCACCTCCCAGCCCAGGGCGCTCTGCAGGAGCAGGGTTCCCGGCGACAGCAGGCTCGCGCACGTCAGGGCCACCAGGCGGACCCGGGTGAAGGTCGCCGCGCTCGGGGCCGCGTCGGCCAGGCCGCGCATCGAGGGGTGCAGGGCCGCGGCCGCGAGCGCCGCGTAGGACCAGGACCAGCCGAGGTTCAGCAGGCCGCCGTGGTAGGTCCCGCTGAGGCTGACGACCTGGTAGGCGCTGTCGCTGGCGAGCATGAGGACGATGCCGACGGCGAGCCAGCGGAAGGACGGCGAGCGGCGGCCCGCGGTGGTCAGCAGCCGGGCGACGACGGCGAGCAGCAGGACGTCCCCGACGGGGTAGCTGGTGGCCACGACCCGGTTGAACACCGGGACGGTGCTGTCGGCCAGCGACGGCTGCATGAGGAAGACCCAGCTCAGCAGGCCCGCCCCGACGGTGACGATGGCGCTGTCGACGACCCCGTCGCGGTCGCCGCCCGCGGTGCGGCGGCGGGCGAGGAGCAGCAGCCCGGCCGCCAGCAGCGGGTAGGCGGCGAGGTAGAAGACGTCGGCCACGGACGGGAACGGGCTGACGTGCAGGACGTGGTCGAGCACGTTGTAGGTGATGTCGCCGAGGACCCAGGCGAGGACGCCGGCGGCCAGCAGCCACCAGGCGCCGGCGGCGCGGGGCCGGTTGCGGCGCACGCCGACGGCGATGAGGGCGGCGAACGCCAGGCCCAGGAGGGAGTTCAGGACCGCGCGCGCCGGGCCGTTGGGCAGCGCCACGTAGGCGGGCACGACGACGGCCGCCACCACCAGGTGGACCCGGTAGGCCCGGGCGCCGTCGTGTCGAAGAGCCATGTCCGGGGTGTCGTCACCGCCCACCCCGGACCTGACGGTCCCCCGCTCGTTCGGGCTAGTTCACAGTTCGGCCAGCCGCGGGACCACGGCGTTCCCGAACCGCTGCACGCTGCCGGGTTCGAAGTAGCCGCGGAACCCGCCGTGGACGTGGGTGACGCCGAGCGCGGCCCACGCCCGGCACTTCTCGACGAAGCCGTCGAGGTCGTCGGGGTCGGCGATGTCCATGACGGTCTTCTCGATGGTGTCGTAGTCGCGGCCGAGGTCCTCGCAGTGCTGCTTGAGCACGTCGAGCTTGCGCCCGACGTCGTCGCCGCCGAAGAGGTTGCAGGCGTCGCCGTACTGGGCGACGAGGCGCAGGGTCTTCTTCTCCCCGCCACCGCCGATGAGGATCGGCGGGTGCGGGCGGCGCAGCACCTGCGGGCTGTTGAGGGTGCGGCCGAGGGTGTAGTGCCGCCCGGTGAAGGGTTCCTCGGACTCCGACCACATCTGCTGCACGATCTGCAGCGTCTCCTCGAGCCGCTCGAACCGCTCGGCCGTGGGCGGGAACGGCAGGCCGAGCCCGGTGGCCTCCTGCTCGAACCAGGCCGCGCCGATGCCCAGCCAGGCCCGGCCGCCGGACAGGACGTCGAGGGTGGTGACCAGCTTGGCCAGGACACCCGGTTCGCGGTAGGTCACGGCGGTGACCCAGGCGAGGAGTTCGACGCGTTCGGTGCGCGCGGCGAGGAAGCCCAGGGTCGTGTAGGCCTCGAGCATGGCGCGCTCGGCGTCGCCGATGGGCGGGATCTGCCAGAGGTGGTCCATGACGCTGACGCTGCGGAAGCCGGACTCCTCGGCCTCCCCGACGACGCGGATCAGGTCCTCGCGCAAGGTGGCGGGGCCGCCGGGGTTGGTGAAGTCCGAGACGTGCAAGCCGATGTGCACAAGGTCCTCCGGGAGGTGTGCGGTCCAGGTCAGCGGCAACCTACGCCCGTGGCTCAGCGCAGGCGCACCCGGATCGGGCCCTTGGCCGTGGAGGGGTCGACGACCTTCCCGCCCTGGGTGATCTCGGCCTCCCCCGCCGCGACGAGCCGGCGGGCGGCCGAGCGGGCGGGTTCCATCAGCTCGCGCCAGTCCTCGCCCCCGACGGCGCGCGCGACCTCGCTGGGGCAGACCGTCTTCGACGCCCCGCGCTGGGTGAGCAGCCGGCGCAGCGTGTCCTCCAGGTCGGCGTCGACGCCGGCCGAGCTCTTGGCCCGGCGCCGGCAGGCGTCGGAGCAGTACCTGACCTGGTCCCAGTCCCGTTCCCACTTCTTGCGCCAGGTGATGGTGCGTCCGCAGACCGCGCAGTCCTTGGTCGGCAGCTCCCCGCGGGTCCGCTGTGCAGGCACGTCGCTCCTCCCCTGCGTCGGTCCGTCCGGCGGTCACCGTGCCACGCCGACGGTGCGCCGGCGACCGGAGAGCGCTAGGTTGAGCCCAGTAAGTTGCACTTTCAACGACCGAGAGGCAGGTTCCCCGTGAGCGACGTCAAGCTCGCCATCGTCTACTACTCCGCCACCGGCACCGTGCGGGCCATGGCCGAGCGCCTGGCCGCCACCGCGGAGGCGGCCGGCGCCGAGGTGCGGCTGCGCCAGGTCGAGCGTCAGGCCACCGGCGGCGAGAAGGCGGCCACGGACGAGCAGGCCGCCGAGGCCGAGGCGGCGAAGGGCGCCCCCGGCGTCAGCGCCGACGACGTCGTGTGGGCCGACGCCGTCCTGTTCGGCTCCCCCACCCGCTACGGCAACATCGCCGGGCAGCTGAAGATCTTCATCGACTCCCTCGGCCCGCAGTGGGCGCAGGGCCAGCTGGCCGACAAGGTGTACGCGGGGTTCACCTCCTCCCAGACCGCCCACGGCGGCCAGGAGACCACCCTCCTCGCGCTCTACAACACGATCTACCACTTCGGTGGGATCATCGTGCCCCCCGGCTACACCGACGGCTCGAAGTTCGTCGACGGCAACCCCTACGGCGTCAGCCACGTCACCGGCGGCGGCAACGACATCCCCCTGGGCGACGTCGAGTTCACCGCCCTGGACCACATGGTCCAGCGCGTCATCGGCATCGCCGGCAAGCTCAAGGGCTGAGGCACCGGCCGAGCACCGCTCTCAGGCGCACGGCGTGGACCCCTCCCCGTCGTGCGCCCGGGACGCCTCGACGAGCCACAACCCGTGGTGCTGGACCAGCGTGTAGTCGAGGGACCAGGAGGTGCAGGTCTCGTCGGGTCGTCCCGCCGGTCCCTGGCCGGGGTCCTGCTCGCTGGTGAACGTCAGCCAGACGACGACCCGGTCACCGACCTGCTGGGCCGAACCGACCTCGAACCCGGAATCCTGAGAGCTGGCGACCTGGTCGGCGAACTCCTCGGCGGTCTCGTCCTTGACGGTCTGGGCGACGGCCGTGGGGAAGTCGCCCACGTTGACGGCGCGGAAGTACACGCCCAGCGTCGCGAGCGCCTGCTGGACGGGGTCGGTGGGCAGGGCGTCGGCGGCGACGGGGTTGCCGTCGAGGTCGATGGTGGCGGTGCAGTCCTGGTAGGTCGTGGGCTCGGGGTCCTCGCCCCAGGCCTCGACGAGGGGTTGCGCGGTGCCGCTGGAGACGGCCAGGCGGCCGCCCTGCTCGCCGTCGGGCACGGCGTCGAAGACGCCGACGACTCCCCCGTCGGCGCGGATCACCGGGCCCCCGCTGTCGCCGTGGGTGGCCGCCGCGTCGAGCTCGAGCAGGTCGTGCCGGGCGATGCCCTCGATGACGGCCTTGCGCCCCAGCGCGTTCACGGTGCCGGTGTGCAGCGTGATGGGGTCCCCCTCGGGGTACCCGATGGTCGCCACGGCGTCCCCGACGCGCGGTTCGGTGCCCGAGAACGCGAGCACGGCCCCCGACAGCGGCGTCGCGGTGCGCACGAGCGCCACGTCGGTCTCCTCGTCGATGCCGACGACGGTGCCCGCGGTGGCCTGCGTGCCCTGGATGACCTCGACGACCTGGCCGCCGGAGACGACGTGCGCCGCGGTGACGAGGAGCGTGTCGGAGATCGCGAACCCCGAGCCCACCGCGGCCCCGTCGCAGCCGGTGACCTCCAGGCGCACGACGCCGGACTTCACGTCCTCGAAGGCGGACTGCAGCGTGGCGACCTGCGGGGTGGGCGTCGCGACGGCCGTGGCGCTCGCGGTACCGGTCGCAGGACTCGCGGGGGTCGCGGTCGTGGTGACGGTCACCGTCGCCGGGGCGGCCGGGGTGCGCCCGAACGAGCACCCCGTCACCAGCAGGAGGATCGGGACCGCCCACGCCGCACCGCGTCTCATGCGCGGATGCTAGCGGGGGCAGCGGCGCCAGACGTGGGGGTTCACGCTCCTGCCCGCCAGAACACCCGTGGGGCGCAGCGGCGGGTGCGCCCGGGAACGACGGAACCCCCGCCCCGGCGCACCGGGACGGGGGTTCCGTGACGGGTCAGCGGGCGGCGGAGCCCTCGACGTAGTCGCTGTCGTCCGACTTCACCCACGCCATGAGCTTGCGCAGCTCACGGCCGGTGGCCTCGATCGGGTGCTGCTCGGCCTTGGCGCGCAGCTCCTTGAACTTGGGCGCGCCGGCGTCCTGGTCCTCGATGAAGTTGCGGGCGAAGGTGCCGTCCTGGATGTCCTTGAGGACGTCCTTCATGCGCTCCTTGACCGAGGCGTCGATGACGCGCGGGCCGGAGATGTAGTCGCCCCACTCGGCGGTGTCGGAGACCGACCAGCGCTGCTTGGCGATGCCGCCCTCGTACATGAGGTCGACGATCAGCTTCAGCTCGTGCAGGCACTCGAAGTAGGCGACCTCGGGCTGGTACCCGGCCTCGGTGAGGACCTCGAAACCGGTCTGGACGAGGGCGGAGGCGCCACCGCACAGGACGGCCTGCTCACCGAACAGGTCGGTCTCGGTCTCCTCGGTGAACGTGGTCTTGATGCCGCCCGCGCGCAGGCCGCCGATGGCCTTGGCGTAGGCCAGGGCGAGCGCCCAGGCGTTGCCGGTCGCGTCCTGCTCGACGGCGACGATCACGGGGACGCCGCGGCCGTCGACGTACTCGCGGCGCACGAGGTGACCGGGGCCCTTGGGGGCGACCATGACGACGTCGACGTCGGCCGGGGGCTTGATGTAGCCGAAGCGGATGTTGAAGCCGTGGCTGAAGAACAGCGCCTTGCCGGCGGTCAGGTTCGGCTCGATCGCCTCGGCGTACAGGCCGCGCTGCAGGTGGTCCGGCACGAGGATCATGATCACGTCGGCGGCCTTGGCGGCCTCGAACGGCGTGGCGACGGTCAGGCCCTGCTCCTCGGCCTTGGCGCGGCTCTTCGAGCCCTCCTTGAGGCCGACGACGACGTCGACACCGGAGTCGCGCAGCGACAGCGCGTGGGCGTGGCCCTGGCTGCCGAAGCCGATGACGGCCACCTTCTTGCCGGTGATCTGGGACAGGTCGGCGTCGTCGTCGTAGAACATCTCGGCCACGTGGGGTTCTCTCCTCGGGTTTCTTCTCGGGGTTTCGTGCGGGGATCAGGCGGAGCGGAGCGCGCGGTCGGAGATCGCGCGCCCACCACGGGCGAGCGCCACCGAACCGGACTGCACCAGTTCGCGGATGCCGAACGGCTCCAGGACGCGCAGCAGCGCGGCGAGCTTGTCCGGGCTGCCGGTCGCCTCCACCGTCACCGCGTCGGGAGCCACGTCGACGACGTGCGCGCGGAACAGCTGCACGGTGTCGAGCACCTCCCCGCGCGCCGAGGCGTCGGCCCGGACCTTGACGAGCAGCAGCTCGCGCTGGACCGAGGCGTCGTCCTCGAGCTCGACGATCTTCAGGACGTTGATCAGCTTGTTGAGCTGCTTCGTCACCTGCTCCAGGGGCTGGCGCTCCACGTCGACGACGATGGTCATCCGGGAGATCTCGGCCCGCTCGGTCGGTCCGACCGTGAGGGAGTGGATGTTGAAGTTCCTGCGCGCGAACAGCGAGGTGACGCGCATCAGGACGCCGGGTCGGTTCTCGACCAGGACAGACAAGGTGTGCTGACTCATCGGGTACTCCCCTCACCAGCGGCGGGAACCACCACGACGGTCGGAACTGGGTGCTGGGACATCAGGAGATCACCTTCTCCGGGCCGGAGACGGTGTCGCCGGAGTCTTCGCGGTCCCACTTGGGCGAGAGCCCGCGGGCGTACTGGATGGCGTCGTTGCTCACGCCGGCCTCGACCATCGGCCAGACCATGGCGTCGCGGTGGACGCGGAAGTCGATGACGACGGGGACGTCGTCGATCGCCAGGGCCTTCTCGATCGTCGCGTCGACGTCCTCGGGCTTGTCGCAGCGCAGTCCGACGCAGCCGTAGGCGTCGGCGAGCTTGACGAAGTCGGGGACCGGCGCGGCGTGCTCGCCGTGGTGGTCACCGGAGTGCAGGTCGGTGTTGGAGTAGCGCTCGGAGTAGAAGAGCGTCTGCCACTGCCGGACCATGCCCAGGGAGGAGTTGTTGATGATCGCGACCTTCAACGGGATCTTGTTGAGGGTGCACGTCGCCAGCTCCTGGTTGGTCATCTGGAAGCAGCCGTCACCGTCGATCGCCCACACCACGGTGTCGGGCTTGCCGACCTTGGCGCCCATGGCGGCCGGGACGGAGAAGCCCATGGTGCCCAGGCCGCCGGAGTTGATCCAGGTGCGCGGGTTCTCGTAGTCGATGAACTGCGCGGACCACATCTGGTGCTGGCCGACGCCCGCGACGTAGACCGCTTCCGGGCCGGTCAGGGCGCTGATCCGCTCCAGCACGTACTGCGGCGCGAGGGTCCCGTCCTCGGACTCGGCGTACCCCAGCGGGTAGGTCGCCTTCCAGGACTGGGTGAGGTCCGTCCACGCCGACAGGTCGGCGCGGCCCTTCTCGAACTCGGCGGCCACGGCGGCGGTGAGCTCGGCGATGACGAGCTTGGCGTCCCCGACGATCGGGACGTCGACGACCCGGTTCTTGCCGATCTCGGCCGGGTCGATGTCGGCGTGGATGACCTTGGCCTCGGGGGCGAAGCTCTCCAGGTCGCCCGTGACGCGGTCGTCGAAGCGCGCGCCGAGGGTGATGAGCAGGTCGGCCTTCTGCAGGGCCGTCACGGCCGCGACCGTCCCGTGCATGCCGGGCATGCCGAGGTGGTTGCGGTGGGAGTCGGGCAGCGCGCCGCGGGCCATGAGGGTCGTCACGGCGGGGATGCCCGTGAGGTCGGCCAGCGCCAGCAGCTCGGCCGACGCGTCGGCCTTGATGACGCCGCCGCCGACGTACAGGACGGGGCGCTCGGCGGCGGCGATCAGCTTCGCTGCCTCGCGGATCTGCTTGCTGTGCGGGCGCACGACCGGCCGGTAGCCGGGCAGGTCGACGGTCTCGGGCCACGCGAAGGAGGTCTTCGCCGTCTGCACCGACTTGGGGATGTCGACCAGGACCGGACCCGGGCGCCCGGTCGAGGCCAGGTGGAAGGCCTCGGCGATGGTGCGCGGGATCTCGGCCGGGTCGGTCACCAGGTAGTTGTGCTTGGTGATCGGGATGGTGATCCCGGTGATGTCGGCTTCCTGGAACGCGTCGGTGCCGATGGCCTTCGTGCTGACCTGGCCCGTGATCGCGACCAGGGGGACGGAGTCCATGTACGCGTCGGCGATCGGGGTGACGAGGTTCGTCGCGCCCGGGCCGGAGGTCGCCATGCAGACGCCGACCTTGCCGGTCGCCTGGGCGTAGCCCTCGGCCGCATGCCCGGCGCCCTGCTCGTGCCGCACGAGGATGTGCCGGACCGTCGGGGAGTCCATCAGCGGGTCGTAGCTGGGCAGGATCGTCCCGCCCGGGTACCCGAAGACGACCTCGACCCCTACCGCCTCGAGCGAACGGACGAGGCTCTGCGCGCCGGTGAGCTCGGCGACGGGGAGCCTGGGGTCCAGGGGCAGTTGCTCTGGCATCTGGTGTCCTCCTCGGGCGGTGCCGTTCACGGTGGTCGTGCTTCCCGGACGCCCGGCCTTCTCGGTCAGCCGGACGCAAAAAGACCCCTCAGCCAGGGATGGCGTGTGAGGGGTCGCGCACTCGGCCGAACTGACTCAGCCGGCGCGCTGTCCGATGGCTACGAGGAACCGCATGGGGAGACGGTAACCCCCTCGCGTCGCGGTGTCAGCCACCGGGCCCCCGCGTCTCACATGTTGAGACGCGGGGTCCACGCTGTGGACTCAGAAGCAGACGGCGCCCACGGAGGCCGACTGCACCTGCTTGGCGTACTTGGCGAGCACACCCCGCTTGAACACCGGCGGCAGCGGCTCCCAGCCCTCGCGGCGGGCCGCCAGCTCCTCCTCGCTCACGAGCACCTCGAGGGTCTTGCCCGCGACGTCGAGGCGGATGGTGTCGCCGTCGCGCACGAAGGCGATCGGACCGCCGTCGACGGCCTCGGGGGCCATGTGCCCGACGCACAGCCCGGTCGTGCCGCCGGAGAAGCGGCCGTCGGTCATGAGCAGCACGTCCTTGCCCAGCCCGGCGCCCTTGATCGCCCCGGTGATCGCGAGCATCTCGCGCATCCCCGGACCGCCCTTGGGGCCCTCGTAGCGGATGACGACGACGTCGCCGGCCGAGATGGTGCCGTCCTCCAGCGCGTCGAGCGCGGCCCGCTCGCGCTCGAAGACCCGCGCGGTGCCCTCGAAGACCTCCGAGTCGAAGCCGGCGCTCTTCACGACGGCCCCGCCCGGGGCGAGGTTGCCCTTGAGGATGGTGATCCCGCCGGTCTTGTGGATGGGGTTGTCCAGCGCACGCAGCACGACGCCGTCGACGTCCGGCGGGGCGATGTCGGCGAGGTTCTCGGCCATCGTCCTGCCGGTGACGGTCAGCACGTCGCCGTGCAGCAGGCCGGCGTCCAGCAGCGCGCGCATGACGACGGGGATCCCGCCGATGCGGTCGACGTCGACCATGACGTGCCGGCCGAACGGCTTGAGGTCGCCCAGGTGCGGGACCTTGCCGGCGACGCGGTCGAAGTCGTCCAGGGTCAGCTCGACCTCGGCCTCGTAGGCGATGGCGAGCAGGTGCAGCACGGCGTTGGTGGAACCGCCCAGGGCCATGACGACGGCGATGGCGTTCTCGAACGCCTCCTTGGTGAGGATCTGCCGGGCGGTGATCCCGTGGCGCAGCAGGTTCACCACGGCCTCGCCGGACTTGCGGGCGAACCCGTCGCGGCGGCGGTCGGTGGCCGGCGGGGCGGCGCTGCCGGGCAGCGACATGCCCAGCGCCTCGGCGGCGGCGGCCATGGTGTTGGCGGTGTACATCCCGCCGCAGGCACCCTCGCCGGGGCAGATGGCGCGTTCGATGACGTCGACGTCCTCGCGCGACATCAGCCCGCGCGCGCAGGCCCCGACGGCCTCGAAGGCGTCGATGAGGGTGACCTCGTGCTCGCTGCCGTCGGACAGCTTGGCCCGCCCGGGCAGGATCGTGCCGGCGTAGAGGAAGACGCTGGCCAGGTCGAGGCGGGCGGCGGCCATCAGCATGCCCGGCAGCGACTTGTCGCAGCCGGCGAGCAGCACCGAGCCGTCGAGGCGCTCGGCGCTCATCACGGTCTCGACGGAGTCGGCGATGACCTCGCGGGAGACGAGGGAGAAGTGCATCCCCTCGTGCCCCATGGAGATCCCGTCGGAGACGGAGATGGTGCCGAACTCCAGCGGGTACCCGTGGGCGGCGTGCACGCCGTCCTTGACGGCCTTGGCCAGGCGGTCCAGCGGCAGGTTGCAGGGGGTGATCTCGTTCCAGCTCGAGGCGACGCCGATCTGGGGCTTCTCCCAGTCGTCGTCCCCCATGCCGACGGCGCGGAGCATCCCGCGCGAAGCGGTCGCCTCCAGACCGTCGGTGACCTGGCGGCTGCGCGGTTTGACGTCCACTCCATCAGCTGGGCTCACGGGGCCGAGTCTAGATCCCGTCCCCGGGTGCGGCCGGAGGGTCCGGGCCCGTTGACCGCGGCGGGCGCTCCGGCTAGCGTTCCCCGCGTCGTGAACGTTCACGACGACCATCCGCAGGCTCGAAGGAGCGCCCCCGTGACGTCCACCTCCCCCACCCGCTGGGCCGTGCTCGGACCCGGTGGCATCGCCCACCGGTTCGCCTCCCAGCTCCCCGCCGCCGGCGCGCAGCTCGTCGCCGTCGGCAGCTCGCCCACGCCCGCGGGCACCGAACGCGCCCGCGCCTTCGCCGCCGAGTTCGCCCCCCTGTTCGACTCCGAGGCCTTCGTCGGCGACTACGACGCCGTCCTGGCCCGTCCCGACGTCGACGCCGTCTACGTCAGCACCGTCCACGTGACCCACGCGAAGCTCGCCCTCGCGGCGATCCGCGCGGGCAAGCACGTGCTCGTCGAGAAGCCGTTCGCCCCCAACCAGGGCGCCGTCATGGCGATGGTCGACGCGGCGCGGCAGTCCGGCGTCCACGTGCTCGAGGCGTACATGTACGCCCACCACCCGCAGTTCCAGAAGACCCTCGACCTCGTCCGCAGCGGCGCGATCGGCACCGTGCAGCACGTCGACGCGAGCTTCGCCTTCGCGACCGGAAAGAAGGAGGGACGCCTCCACGACGCGAACCTCGCCGGCGGGGGGATCCTCGACGTCGGGGGCTACCCCGTCTCGGCCGCCTACCTCGTCGCGGGTGCAGCGCTCGGCCACCCCGCCGCGGTGAAGGAGTTCTCCGCCCAGGGCACCGTCGGCGAGACCGGCGTCGACGAGTGGGCCGTCGCCTCGATCACCTTCGCCGGCGGCGTCACCGCCTCGGTCCGCACCGGTGTCGGGCTGTCCGAACCCCAGTCGGTCACCGTGTACGGCTCGGCCGGGACGATCCACCTGCCCGACCCGTGGACCATCAAGGGCGAGACCGCCGTGGTCGTCACCAGGCCCGGCGCCGAACCGGAGACGATCCCCTTCGACCCCGACCTGCCGGAGAACAAGGCCTACGCCCTGGAGGCGAAGGCCCTCGTCTCCGACGCGACCCCGGCGTTCACGCTCGACGACACCCTCGCGGTCAACGCCGTGCTGAACCGCTGGCGCGACGCGCTCGGCCTGCGCTACCCGTTCGAGACCGACACCGTCGACATCCCCACCGTCTCCGGCCTGCCGCTGCGGCGCACCGAACCCACCGCCATGAAGTACGGCCGCATCCCCGGCCTGGACCGCGAGGTGTCGCGGCTGGTGATGGGCTGCGACAACCAGCCCGACCTGGCCCACGCCTCGGCGATCTTCGACGCGTTCGTCGAGGCCGGCGGCAACACCTTCGACACGGCCTGGCTGTACGGCATGGGCAAGTACGAGAAGCTGCTGGGCCGCTGGATCGCCAACCGCGGGATCCGCAAGGACGTCAACGTCATCGTCAAGGGCTGCCACACCCCGCACTGCGACCCCGAGTCGCTGACGCGCCAGCTGTTCGAGTCCTTCGAGCGGCAGGGCAACGACCACGCGGACATCTACATGATGCACCGCGACAACGAGGACATCCCCGTCGGCGAGTTCGTCGACGTCCTCGACGAGCACGCCTCCGCCGGCCGCATCACGGTCTACGGCGGGTCGAACTGGTCGACGGCGCGCGTCGACGAGGCGAACGAGTACGCCGCGAAGCACGGCAAGCGCCCGTTCACGGTGCTGTCCAACCACTTCGGCCTCGCCGAGGCGTACGACGTGCCGTGGGCCGGGTGCCGCCACGTGACCGACCCCGAGTCCAAGGAGTGGCTGACCGAGCGGAACATCGCCCTGCTGCCGTGGAGCTCGCAGGCCCGCGGGTTCTTCGCCCGGGCCGACGCGGACGACACCAGCGACGCCGAGCTCGTGCGCTGCTACTACTCCGACGCGAACTTCGAGCGCAAGGCCCGCGCCGAGAAGCTGGGCCGCGAACTCGGCGTCCCGGCCACCGCGATCGCGCTGGCGTTCGTGCTGGCCCAGCCGTTCGAGGTGTTCGCCCTCTTCGGGCCGCGCACCATCGCCGAGGCCCGGTCCTCGATGGCCGGCCTGGGCGTCGAGCTCGACGCCCACCAGGTCGCCTGGCTGGACCTGCGCGAGGGGTGACGCGCCCGGCCACCATCGTCGACGTCGCCCGGGTGGCGGGGGTCTCGCGCCAGACCGTCACCCGGGCGATGCACGACATGGCCGGCATCAGTCCCGCGACGCGGGACCGGGTGCTGGCCGCCGCCCGCGAGCTGAACTACCACCCCTCGCGCTTCGGCCGGGGGCTGGTCAAACCCGCGGCCCGCACCCTCGGGCTGCTCGTGGGCGACCTGACGAACCCCTACTACGCCGAACTCGCCTCGACGGTCCTGCGGCTGGCCGGTGAGCGCGGCTGGAACGTCGTGATGGCCGAGCCCGGTTCGGTGGCCGACCTGACCGGGGGTGCCGACGCCGTCATCGGTTTCACGGGCCTGGCCCTGGACCCGCCGGCGACGGGCGCCCCGAACCTGCCGGTCGTGGAGATCGACCCGCCGCGCGTGCAGCCGGGGCACGGGCGGGTCGAGTTCGAGCGGGCCACCGCCACCCGCGACGCCGTGCGGCACCTGCTGTCGCGCGGCGTGCGCCGCCCCGTCGTCCTCGACCGTGCCGGCACCTCGGCGCGCGGGCGTGCCTTCGCCGAGGCGTTCCGCGCCGAGGGGGTGGAACCGGTGCCGGCCGACCGCGAACTCGGCTGGCCCGACCTCGCCGGTGCGGCACCCGACGCGCTCGTGGCGTTCAACGACCTCGACGGTTTCCGGCTGCTGCGCGACCTGGCGAGCGCCGGGGTCGCCGTCCCCGGCGAGGTCAAGGTCGTCGGGGTCGACGGCCTGGCCGTCGGGGAGTTCGTGACCCCGCGCCTGTCGACGCTGGCGATCGACCTCACCGAGGTCGCCGGCGCCGCCCTCGACCTCGTCGTGGAACTGTCGCAGGGCCGGTCCGAGGCCGCGGTCCGGGTCGTCGCCCACCGGTTCGTGGCCCGCGACTCGACCTGAGCTCAGCCCTCGAGGAGCCCCTCGACGTCGACGGTGATCCCCCAGCGGTCGAGGTGCGCGGAGCCGGTGATCACCTGGTCCAGGACGTAGGCGCCCCCGACGAGGGTGAACACGTGCACCACCCTTCCCCACGGGGAGTCCGGCGCTGGGCGCCGGCTCCAGATCCAGTGCTCGGGACACCCGGCTGCCGCGTCGTCGTGCAGGTTGCGGACCCGGTCCTCCGCCTCGTTCGAGGGCGGGAGCACCTCGACCAGGAGCGCCACGGGTCCGTCCCAGTACTGGCGGGACCGGTCGACCCGCGGCAGGTGGTCCCGGTCGGCCGGTCACCCTCCGCGGGCGGAAGACGCCGTCGACGTGCTCCCCGAACCCGCCCTGGGCGACGTGGTCGCCGCCGGGGTCCCATGACATAGGGACCCCGGTCACGGCAGTGCTCAGGAGCGCAGCTGCCCCAGTGCCCGCAGCGAGGCGCGGACCTCGGCGGCCTCCCAGCCCAGCCGTCCCTCGGACCACGTCGGGGCCGGCAGCGCGCCGCGCCCGACGAGGGAGTGCAGCGTCGCGACGTCGACGTCGTAGCGGTGGCTGACCTGGAGCAGGGTGAGCTTGTCCATGGGTCCGATTCTCGAGACGGTGGCGCGAGGGCGAAGAGGCCAAACGTCCCGAGGGTACCGGCTCCAGCTCCGTGCCAGGTAGCGCCAGCTCGTGCCAGCGTCGTGCCAGTGCCGTGCCAGCGCCCCCCGCGACCGTCCTGCCATGACCTACGCGATCGAGGCCGACGGCCTGCGCAAACGATTCGGTGACACCCAGGCGCTCGACGGTGTCTCCCTCCAGGTGGGCGAGGGCAGGGTCCTCGGGGTGCTCGGGCCGAACGGCGCGGGCAAGACGACGGCCGTGCGGATCCTCGCGACGCTGCTGCGGCCCGACGAGGGCAGTGCCCGCATCGGCGGGTTCGACGTCGTCCGCGACGCCGCCGCGGTCCGCCGCACGATCGGGCTCACCGGCCAGTACGCCTCGGTGGACGAGGACCTCACGGGGGTGCAGAACCTCGTCCTCATCGGCACCCTGCTCGACCTGTCCCGCCGCGACGCCCGCCGGCGCGCGGCCGAACTGCTCGAGTGGTTCGACCTCACCGACGCCGCCTCGCGCCCGGCGGGCACCTACTCCGGGGGGATGCGCCGGCGTCTGGACCTCGCGGCCTCCCTCGTCGGGCGCCCGGCCGTGGTGTTCCTCGACGAACCCACCACCGGCCTGGACCCGGCCAAGCGCGACGCGATGTGGGACGTCGTGCGCACGCTCGTCGACGAGGGTTCGACGATCCTGCTGACCACGCAGTACCTCGAGGAGGCCGACCAGCTGGCCGACGAGATCACCGTCATCGACCACGGCCGCGTCATCGCCCACGACACCCCCGTCGGGCTCAAGCGCCAGGCCGGGAACCGGACCCTGACGGTCGTGCCCGTCGACGCCGCCGACGGCCCCGTCGTCCAGGCCCTGCTCGCCGGCGTCTCCCACGAGGAACCCGCTCCGCTGGCCGGCGGGGGGTTCTCCGTCCCGGTCCTGGACGAACGCGCGATGGGCTCCACGGTGTCGGCGCTGGCCGACCGCGGCATCGCGGTGAGCGAACTCTCGCTGCACCTGCCCACCCTCGACGAAGTCTTCTCCACCCTCACCCAGAAGGAGGTGGCCGCGTGAGCACCACCCTGGAGCGCCCCACGCCCACGACCGTCCTGCCGACCTCGCCCAGTCCCTTCCGGGGCCTGCGACACGCTGCGGCCCTGGCGGTCCGCAACCTGATCAAGACCGCCCGGACCCCCGAGGCGCTCATCGACGTGACGATCCAGCCGATCATCTTCCTGCTGCTGTTCACGTACATCTTCGGTGGCGCCCTCGGCGGCGGGGACCGCACGAGCTACCTGCAGTACCTGCTGCCGGGCCTGCTGGCCCAGTCCATCGCGCTCGCCGGGGTCGCCCTCGGGCAGAACCTGAACTCCGACATCCAGAAGGGCGTCTTCGACCGGTTCCGGTCGCTGCCCATCGCACGGTCGGCCCCACTGGTGGGGGCGGTCCTGGCCGACGTCGTGCGGTACCTCATCCTGTTCGCGATCACCATGGGCGCGGCGTACGTCATGGGTTTCCGGGTCCAGACGGGACTGGTTCCGACGCTGGCGGCCCTCGGGGTCTCGATGGCCTTCGCCCTGTCGTTCTGCTGGATCTCCGTGTTCGTCGGCCTGCTGGTCCGCACGCCCGGTGCCGTGCAGGGGCTCATGTTCCTGCTCGTCATGCCGCTGAGCTTCGGCAGCAACGTGTTCGTGAACACCGCCACCATGCCCGGCTGGCTGCAGAGCTTCGTCCACGTCAACCCGATCACCCACCTCGTCGGCGTGGTCCGCGGGTTGATGCTCGGCGGCCCCGTGGCCGGCGACCTGGCCTGGACGGGGGGCTGGATCGCGGTGTTCCTCGCGGTGTTCGTCCCGCTGGCCCTGCGCGCCTACAACCGCCGGGCCTGACGTCCCTCGCCCGCCGTCCAGCGCGCCCGCCCCGGGGAACCCCGGGGCGGGCGCGGCGCGTTCGCGGCGCCGCGTGCCCGGTGCCGCCCGGGCTCAAGGGGTTCCGCGCTCGTCGTCCCGGAGTCCCACGGCGGCACGCAGCGCGGCCAGCGCCGCGGACCGCGGCAGGTCGCGCGCCGCGGCGTGGGCGGCCTCGACGACCTCCGCGGCCAGGTGCCGTTCGAGGTCGGCGCGGGTGCGGGCGACGTCCGGTTCGCTCCGGTCGTCGGCGCCGCGCAGGTTGGCGGCGACACCCAGCAGGCGGGCGGACCGGGCCGGTTCACCCGCCAGCAGCGACCAGCGCGCCGCCGCCACCGCGGCGAGGGAGACGATGGGCATGTCGAAGGTCCCCAGAGCGAACTCCACCGATTCCCGCACCGTCGCCGCGGCCTCCTCCAGCCGCCCGGTGGCGAGCTGGACGTGTGCCCAGGCCGTCAGCAACCCCGCGCGCTCGTGCCCCCAGATCGCGCTCGTGGGGCGCCGGGAGAGGTCGGCCAACTGCTCGCGCACGACGGCGTGCGCCTCGTCGAGCCGCCCGGTGGCGCGCAGCAACCCCACCTGCGTCAGGACGAGCCAGGTGCGGGTGGTCGCCGAGGTGGTCCCCGCCACGACCCCCATCCGGTCCAGCTCGGCGGTCGCCTCCTCCAGCAGCCCGCGGCGCTGCAGGACGTCGACCAGGCGCATCCGCAGCTGGACCTCGTCGTCGACGTTGCCGAAGGCCGACACCAGGTCCGCCGCGAGCCGGTAGGTCCGTTCCGCCCCGTCCAGGTCCCCGGTGTAGAGCAGGTGCTGCGCCCGGAACCGCAGGGCCCCGGCCCGCCCCCAGCTCTCCCCCAGGGCGCCGAACCCCTCCGCGGCCAGGGCGGCGTACCGGGCCATGCCCTCGGCGTCGCCCAGGTTCTCGGCCCCCGCCGCGCACATGAGGTGCACGAGGGCGTCGATCCACGGGTCGTGCGGGGCGACGGCCAGGAACCGCTGGACCTGCGGGTCGTCGGCCAGGTGGACCACGTCCCCCCTGGCCTCGTCGGTGAGGCGTTCGAGGAACATGGACAGCAGCACCGTCATGGCGTTGCGCTCGGCCGCCGGCACCGCCAGCAGGCCCGCACGCAGTTCCTCCATGCGCCCGCGCGTCGCCTCCCACTGGGCCCGGCCGTCCATGACCGAGTTCACGAGCTCGATCCCCTCGGCCACCAGGTCCGCCGGTCCGCCCGAGGGACCGCCCGAGCGGGCCGTCGCGAGCCACTCCTGCGCCGGGGCGTGCCGGCCCAGCGCCGTCCACCACGTCGCCACGGGGATCGCCAGCCGCAGCGCGTCCGCGGGCCGCGCGGAGGCGACCAGGTGCCGCAGGGCGGCCAGCAGGTCCTCGGACTCGGCGTCCAGCCGCTGCGACCAGGACGCCTGCGCGGACCCGCGCAGACCGGCCGAGGCGCGCTCGACGACCCCCAGCGCCCAGTCGCTGCGCGCCTCCAGGGCCTTCTCCAGCTCGCCGGAGGCGGCGAGCCGTTCGGCGCCGTACTCCCTGATCGTCTCCAGCACCCCGTACCGGGCCGGGGTCCCCGGACGCAGCTGCACCAGCGACTTCTCGACCAGGGACCCCAGGAGGTCGGCCACGGTGACCTCGTCCCCCAGGTCGGGGGCGAGCGCCGCCGCGGCCTCGACCTGGACGGGGGCGTGGAAGACCGACAGCCGCTGCAGCAGCGTGCGCTCGTCGGGTTCGAGCAGGTCCCAGCTCCAGTCGACGACGGCGCGCAGCGTGCGGTGGCGGGCCACCGCCGTCCGCCGGCCCCCCGTCAGGACGCGGAACCGGTCGGACAGCCGCTCCAGCAGGTCGTCCGGGCTCATCGTGCGCAACCGCGCCGCGGCCAGCTCCAGGGCCAGCGGCAGGCCGTCGAGCCGGGCGACGATCCGCTCGACGACGTCGCGCTGCGCTCCCTCGGCGCTGAACCCCGGCGACACCGCGCGGGCCCGGTCGGCGAACAGCTCCACGGCCGCCTCGCCGCGCAAGGGGCCCAGCGGGTGCAGGACCTCGCCCTCGATCCCCAGGCCCTCGCGGGAGGTGGCGAGCACCGTCAGGCCCGGGCAGGCGTGCAGCAGGTCCTCGGCCAGGTGCGCGACGGCGTCGACGACGTGTTCGCAGTTGTCGAGGACGAGCAGGGTCGGCGGGCCGCCGAGGGCCGACAGCACGCGCGAGCGCTGGTCGAGGTCGGCGCGCAGCGGGCGCTTCTCGCGGCCGGTGTCCCGGGCCCCGACGACGGCGGCGAGCGCCCCCAGGACGTCGGCGCCCTCGGCGACCGGGGCGAGCGGGACGACGTTGACGACGCCCCCGAGCAGCGCGGCGACCTCGGTGGACAACCGGGTCTTGCCGGCGCCCCCGGGCCCGACGAGGGTCACGCACCGGGCCGAGCGCAGCAGTTCCCGGACGCGGGCGACGTCGCCGTCGCGCCCCACGAACGAGGTCAGCGCCGCCGGCGCGACGCCGGCGCGCCCGGAGCCGGGACCGGGTCCGCCCGCCAGCGCCTCCAGGTGGGCCGCGCGCAGCGGCGCGGACGGGTCGGCCCCGAGCTCGTCGGCCAGGACCTTCCGGGTGTGCTCGTAGGCGGCCAGCGCCTCCCCCGCCCGCCCCGCGGCGGTCAGGACGCGGACCCGCAGCTCGGCGAACCCCTCGCGCAGCGGGTGGGCCCGGGCGAGCTCGTCGAGCTCGGCGGCCAGCCCGTCGAGCTCGCCCAGGGACAACCGCGCCCGGGCCCGGTCGGCGAGGGCCTCCAGGCGGGCCTCCTCCAGGCGCACGGCGTCCGGGGTGCCGGCGATCTCGGCCAGCGGACCGCGCCAGCGGCCGAGCGCGGCCGTCAGGGTCTGCTCGGCCTGCGCGGACCGCCCCTCGCGCAGCAGCGCCCGCCCGCGCGCGAACCCCGCCTCCACCTGCGGGACGTCGACGTCGACCCCGCGCAGCGCGTACCCGGCCGGGCCGGCCGCGACGGTCGCCCCGTCCCCCAGCGTCCGGCGCAGCCGGGACACGAGGGACTGCAGCGCACCGGGTCCGCTCGGCGCCTCCTCGGTCCACAGCAGGTCCTCGAGCAGCCCCGTCGAGACGGGGTGCCCGGCGCGCAGCGCGAGCTCGGCCAGCAGGCGGCGCAGCCGCGTCCCGGGCACCGCGACCTCGGTCCCGTCGTCCGCCAGGACCCGCAGCGGGCCGAGGAGCTCGATCTGCACGGGCCCAGCTTCGCACCCCGCCCGCGCCGGTCAGCAGACGTCTCAGCTGACGTCTCAGTAGACGTCTCAGTAGACGTCGCGGACGTACCGCTTGCCCCTGGCCATCTCCTGCACGAACGCGGCCGCGTCGTCGGCGTCCATCCCGCCGTGCCGGGCGACCACGTCGCGCAGGGCCGCGTCGACGTCCTTGGCCATGCGGGCGGCGTCGCCGCAGACGTAGACGTGGGCACCGTCGGCGATCCAGCGCCACAGCTCCTCCCCGTGCCGGCGCACCCGGTCCTGGACGTACACCTTCTCGGGCTGGTCCCGGGAGAAGGCCAGGGAGAGGCGGGTGAGGAACCCGTCCTCGCGCCAGGCCTCGAACTCCTCGCGGTAGTACCAGTCGGTCGCCGAGTTCCGCTCGCCGAAGAACAGCCAGTTCCGTCCTGTGGCGCCGTGCGCCCGCCGGTGCTGCAGGAACGCGCGGAACGGCGCGATCCCGGTGCCGGGCCCGATCATCACCATCGGCACCGACGCCTCGGCCGGGGGGCGGAACGCCGGCGAGGGCTGGACGAAGACGCGCACGTCCCGCCCCTCGGCGCGGTCGGCGAGGAACGTCGAGCAGACCCCGCCGCGCACCGGGTCGCCGAAGCGCACCGTGGAGACGGTGAGCTGGACCTCGTCGGGGTGCGCCTCGGGCGCCGAGGAGATGGAGTACTGGCGCGGTCGCAGGGGCTTGAACAGGGTGCGCCACTCGGCCGGCTCGGCCCGGACGGGGAACTGCCGCAGGACGTCGGCGGTCTGCAGGCCCCGGCACCGGTCGGCGTCCAGGCCCTCCTGCCGGGAGTGGCGGCCGACGAACCGCAGGAGGTCCGCCGAGGGGCGGGTGACGTCGAGGTCGCGCAGCTCCTCGACGTCCAGGCCCGTGCGCCGGGCCACCTCCTGCACCACGGCCGGGTCGTTGACGGGCCACACCCCCAGGGAGTCGCCGGCCTGGTGCTCCAGTCCCGCGACCCGGGCGAACCCGATCTGGCGGACCTCCTTGGACGAGCCCGTCGCGTTGAGCCGCACGTTGCGCACGAGGCGGGAGGAGCAGGGGTCCGTGCGGGTCGCCCGCACCGACCGCTGGGCCGGGATGACGGGGCTCACGGGGACCTCGGAGAGCGGGGGGGCCGCGTCCGGCGACCCGAGCAGGGCCGCGACCCGGGCGCTCCACTCCTGCGCGCGCTCGTCCTCGCCGGGTTCGCAGTCGACCCGGTCCAGCAGGCGGCGGGCGCCGAGCTCGGCGAACCGCTCGTCGAGGCGGCGGCCGTGCCCGCAGAAGTCGGCGTAGGTGGAGTCCCCGAGGGCGAGGACGGCGAACCGGTTGCCCTCCAGGCGGGGCGCGTCGGGCGCGGACAGGCTGTCCCAGAACGACTCACCGTTGTCGGGTGGTCCCCCGTCGCCGAAGGTGCTGGAGACCAGCAGCGTCGTGGGGGCCAGTTGCGCCGGGGTCGTCTCGTCCATCCCGCGGACCCCGACCCGCACCCCCGCACCGGCCAGCACCTCCGCCGCCGAGCGGGCGTGCTCCTCGGCCGACCCCGTCTGCGAGGCGTACAGCACGAGCACGTCGGGCACCTCCCCCGGTGCCGCCCCGGCCGTCGGGGCGGGAGTGGGGGCGCTCGACGCGAACGTCCCGGCGAGGAACCCGTCGACCCACGCCCGGTCGGCCTCGGTGAACGGGGCCGAGGCCGGCAGCACCGGGACGGACGCCGGGGACTGCCCCAGCGCGTGCAGGAACCCGTCGAGGTAGCGCGTCTGCCGCTCGTCGAACACCGGGGGGCCCGGCCGGGTCACCTCCGACGGGACGCGGGTCAGCTGCACGGCGCACACCTTGAACTCGGGCTGGAAGCTGTCGGGGTCGACGGCGTCGTTGGTCACGGCGTTCACCGCGAGGAGTTCGCCGTGGGTGTCGTTCCAGTGGAAGGGGGCGAAGCAGCAGCCGGGCAGCACCCGGTCGGTCACCACCGCCGGCAGCACCACCCTGCCCCGGCGGGACCGCACCTCGACCCGGTCGCCCTCGGCGAGCCCGAGCCGGGCCGCGTCGTCGGGGTGCACCTCGACGAACGGACCGGGGTTGAGCTTGTTGAGCTGGGCGACCTTCCCCGTCTTGGTGAGCGTGTGCCACTGGTGCTGCACGCGGCCGGTGTTCAGCACGAAGGGGTGCTCGTCGTCGGGCAGCTCGGCCGCCGGCACGAAGGGCCGCGGCCAGAACACCGCCCTGCCGCTGGGCGTGGGGAACCGCAGCGACCCGTCGTCGGTGAGGTACCGCACGGGGTTCCTGGCCGGTCCCCCCGGGGCGGCGGGCCACTGGACGGGCCCCTCGCGCAGCCGCTCGTGGTCGACCCCGCGCAGGTCGTACCCGGTGCCCGGGTTGGAGAAGCGGCGGATCTCCTCGAACACCTCGGCGGCGTCGGCGTAGCGGAACTGCTCGCCGAACCCCGCGGCGCGGGCCACCCCGGCGATGAGCTCCCAGTCCGGCCTCGCGTCGCCGACGGGGTCGACGGCCTGCGGCAGCAGCGTCATGGTCCGCTCGGAGTTCACCGCGACCTGGTCGGACTCCGCCCACAGCGTCGCGGGCAGCAGGACGTCGGCGTACGGCGTGGTCTCGTTCTTCTCGAACACGTCCTGGACGACGACGAAGTCGCAGCGCTGCAACGCCTCCACCACGGTGGCGCGGTTCGCCACGGAGGCGACGGGGTTCGTGCAGATGATCCAGCAGGCCTTGACCTGCCCGTCCGCCATCCGGCGGAACAGGTCGATCGTCCCGGTGCCGACGTCGGTGCGCAACGTCCCGGGTTCCAGGCCCCACACGCTCTCGGTGAAGTCGCGGTCGGCCTCGACGAGGACCGAGCGCTGCCCGGGCAGGCCCGGTCCCATGTAGCCCATCTCCCGCCCGCCCATGGCGTTGGGCTGCCCGGTCAGGGAGAACGGCCCGCTGCCGGGCCGGCCGATGGCGCCCGTGGCGAGGTGGAGGTTGACGAGGGCGTTCGTGTTCCAGGTGCCGTGCACGCTCTGGTTGAGCCCCATCGTCCAGCAGCTCATCCAGTTCCGCGTGCCGGCGATCAGCTCCGCGGCACTCCGCAGGTCGGCCTCGGGGATCCCGGTGAGCTCGGCGACCCGGGCCGGGGGGTGGTCGGCGACCACGCCGGCCATCGCCTCCCACCCGGTGGTGTGCGCGGCGACGAACCCCTCGTCCACCGCGCCGAGCTCGACGAGCAGGTGCAGCAGACCGTTGAGCAGGGCGAGGTCGGTGCCCGGGCGCACGGGCAGGTGCAGGTCGGCGGCCTCGGCGGTCGCGGTGCGCCGGGGGTCGACGACGATCAGCTTCGCCCCGGCCGCCCGGACCCGGTCCATCATCCGCAGGAAGAGGATCGGGTGGCAGTCGGCCGTGTTGGAGCCGACGACGAGGAACACGTCGGCGTGGTCGAAGTCGTCGTAGGAGCCCGGCGGCCCGTCGGCCCCCAGGGACTGCTTGTAGCCGGTGCCGGCGCTGGCCATGCACAACCGGGAGTTCGACTCGATCTGGTTGGTCCGCCAGAAGCCCTTGGTGAGCTTGTTGGCCAGGTACTGAGCCTCGATGGACATCTGCCCGGAGACGTAGACCGCGACGGAGTCCGGCCCGTGCTCGGCGACGGTGTCCCGGAACCGGTCGGCGACCCGCTGCACCGCCTCGTCGAGCGGGACGGCCCGCAGCTCCCGCCCGTCGCGGACCTGCGCCGTCGTCAGCCGGCCCGGGGCGGTCGCGAGAGCGGCGCTGGTGGCACCCTTGGTGCATAACCTGCCCCGGTTGGCGGGGTGCTCACGGTCCCCGGTGACCTTCACGATCGACCGGCGTCCGGTCCCGGGGTCGGTCGCGACGTCGAGCACCACCCCGCACCCGACCCCGCAGTAGGAGCAGGCGCTGCGCACGGACGTGGTCATGCCCCGCAGTGAACGCGGGCGTCGTTGCGCGGCCGTTTCCCTCGTGTTGCGGCCGTGGTGCGCTCTCCTCACAGCCCCCCGGGCGCACCGTGAGGACAACGTGACGCCGCCGCAACGGCACGAACGACCAGCCGTAACCCGCCGTTCCTACGGTCACCCCATGACCCTCGACACCCGCACCACCGTCCCGGCCCCCCGGTCCGGCCGCTGGGTCGACGACCACGACCCCGAGGACGTCGCCCGGTGGGAGGCCACCGGCCGCCGCACCGCCCAGCGCAACCTCTGGTTGTCGATCTTCGCCGAGTTCCTGGGCTTCTCCGTCTGGCAGCTGTGGACCATCGTGACGCCGTCGTTGAACAGCGCCGGGTTCGCGCTCACGGCGGACCAGATGTTCTGGCTCATCGCCGTGCCGAACCTCGTCGGGGCCACCCTGCGGTTCCCGTACACCTTCGCGGTCCCGAAGTTCGGGGGGCGCAACTGGACGATCGTCTCGGCCCTGCTGCTGATCGTGCCGTGCGTCGGGCTGGCGGTCGTGGTGCAGGACCCCGGCACCCCGTTCTGGCTCATGGTGCTCGTCGCGGCGACCGCCGGCGTCGGGGGCGGGAACTTCGCCAGCAGCATGGCGAACATCTCCTTCTTCTACCCCGAGCGGGAGAAGGGCGCGGCCCTGGGCCTGAACGCGGCCGGCGGCAACCTCGGTGTCGCGGTGGTGCAGCTCGTCATCCCGATCGTCGTGGTCGTTGGCGGCGGTCTGGCCCTGGACCGCGCGGGTCTCGTCGTGATCCCGCTGGCGGTGCTCGCGGCGGTGCTCGCGTGGCGGTACATGGACAACCTGTCCACCGCCCGGGCCGACCTCGCCGGGTACGCGGCGGCCGTGCGGAACAAGCACACGTGGATCGTCTCGTTCCTCTACATCGGGACGTTCGGTTCCTTCATCGGCTACGCAGGGGTGTTCCCGACGCTCATCAAGCAGGAGTTCCCGCAGGTCTCCTTCACGTGGGGTTTCCTCGGCCTGCCGCAGGTCCCGCTCACCCTGGCCTTCCTCGGTGCGCTCGTCGGGTCGATGGCGCGCCCCACGGGCGGCAAGCTGGCCGACCGGACCTCGGGGGCGACCATGAGCATCGCCGCCTACGGCGTCATGGCCCTCGGTGCGCTCGGCGCCATCGCCTCGCTGAGCGCCGGGACGTTCGCCGGGTTCTTCGCCAGCTTCCTCGTCCTGTTCGTCGCCAGCGGCGTCGGCAACGGCGCGGTGTACCGGATGATCCCGGCCATCTTCCGGGCCGGCATCGACCCGGCCACCGCGCCGGAGGACCTCGTGCTGGCCAAGCGCAAGGCCGCGGCCTGCATCGGGATCGCCGCGGGCATCGGCGCCTACGGGGGGTTCATCGTCCCCCGCGTGTTCGCCGCGTCGATCAAGGACACCGGCTCCCTGCAGCCCGCCCTCGTCGGCTTCATCGCCTTCTACGCCGTCTGCGCGGTCGTGACGTTCGCCGTCTACAAGGTCGGCCGCGCCCAGCGCTTCGCCGGCGCCCGGATCTGAGGAGACCACCGTGAGCTCGACCCCCCGCTTCCTGCAGGGCACGTACCCGTTCACCGGCGCCGGCCTGGAGAAGGGCGTCCCCCTCGAGGGCCTGACCGGTTTCCGGGTCCCGGACGGGTACCGCGCGCAACCGGTCTACTTCCGCGGCGGCAACCCCACCGGGGAACTGGTGGTCGTGGCGCTGCTGCGCGACGGGGTCGCGGTGCGGCTGTTCCCGATCGGCGCCAGGGACGCCGTGCACGTCCCGCTGAGCATCGTCGAGGACGTCGAGGCACCCTCGACGCTGGAGCTGCAGGTCATGGCCCCCGAGGGCCTGACCGGCTGCGTCGTCGTCGACCTCGGCCTCGTGGAGGTGTGACGGTGAGCATCGACGAGACGGGGGCCGAGACGCAGACGGGGACCGAGACGCGGACGGGGACCCGGGAACGCCCGGTCCCCCGCCAGCGCGACCACCACCGCCGCCGCCTGGTGGTCGTCGGCAACGGCATGGCCGGCATCCGCGCGGTGGAGGAACTCCTCGACCGCGGCGGTGCCGAGCAGTTCGACATCACGGTGTTCGGGGACGAGCCGTACGGCAACTACAACCGCATCATGCTGTCCCACGTGCTGTCCGGCGAGGAGACCGAGGAGGCGATCTTCCTCAACGCGCTGCCGTGGTACGCGCAGAACTCCATCGACCTGCGCGCCGGGGTCCGGGTGGACCGGATCGACCGGTTCGCCAAGGTCGTGCACGACGCCGACGGCGGCCGGACCCCCTACGACACGCTGCTGCTGGCCACCGGGTCCACGCCGTTCTTCCCGACGATGGAGGGGCTGGACCTCGACGGCGTGTTCACGTTCCGCACGCTCGACGACGCCCGGTCCCTGCTGACCTCGGCGAAGACCCACCGCCGCGCGGTCGTCATCGGCGGCGGGCTGCTCGGCCTGGAGGCCGCGCACGGCCTGGCCACGCACGGTCTGCAGGTAGACCTCGTCCACTCCCCCGCGCACCTCATGAACCAGCAGCTCGGACCCGAGGCCGGGCGCGTCCTGCGCCGGAAGATCGAGGAACTGGGCATCCGCGTCCACACCGGCGTCCGCACCCGGGGTCTGCGCGGCACCGGCCGGGTCGAGGGGGTCGAACTGCCCGACGGCACGGTCCTGGAGGCGGACTTCGTGGTCATCGCGGCGGGGATCCGCCCGAACGTCGACGTGGCGGTCCGCTCCGGGCTGGAGGTCGAGCGCGGGGTCGTCGTCGACGACCGGATGCGCACCAGCCACCCCGACGTGTACGCCGTGGGCGAGTGCGTCCAGCACCGCGGCCAGACCTACGGCCTCGTCGCCCCGCTGTGGGACCAGGCGGGCGTCCTGGCCGACCACCTCACCGGCGCCCGGCCGGACGCGGAGTACCACGGCACCCGGACGTCCACGAAGCTCAAGGTCGCCGGCGTGGACGTCGTCGCCATGGGCCTGCCCGGCCCCGAGCGCGACGACGACGAGTTCGTGGTGTTCTCCGAACCGCACCGCGGCGTGTACCTGAACGTCGTGGTCCGCGAGGGCCGCCTCGTGGGGGCCACGCTCCTGGGCGACGTCCGCAAGACGGCGTTCCTCACCCAGGCGTTCGACCAGGGCCTGCCCCTGCCCGAAGAGCGCACGAGCCTGCTGTTCGACCTCGGATCCCCCGACGAGGCGACGTCGGTGGCCGAGCTGTCCGACGACGTCCAGGTCTGCAACTGCAACGGCGTCACCAAGGGGAGGATCGTCGACGCGGTCGCCGGCGGCTGCACGTCGATCACGGCGGTCATGGGCAAGACCAAGGCCGGCAAGGGCTGCGGGTCCTGCAAACCCCTCGTGGAGCAGATCACCGAGTGGGCCGCGGGCGGGGACCTCACGGTCGACGAGAGCGTGGGCTGGTACGTCCCGGGGGTCCCGCTGGCCAAGCCCGAGCTCATGGCCGCCATCCGCGAGCGCGGGCTGAAGTCGGTCTCGGCGGTGTTCCGCGAACTGGCCCCCGGCGGCGTCGAGGACGCGAAGTCGAAGATGGGCCTGACGTCGCTGCTGCGGATGATGTGGCCCGAGGGCATCGAGGAGGAGCGCGACGGGCGGTACATCAACGACCGCGTCCACGCGAACATCCAGCGCGACGGGACGTTCTCCGTGGTGCCGCAGATGAAGGGCGGCGTCACGACCCCCGAGCAGCTGCGCAAGATCGCCGACGTGGCCGACAAGTACGACGTCGGGATGGTCAAGGTCACCGGCGGGCAGCGCATCGACCTGCTCGGCGTCGCCAAGGAGGACCTGCCGAAGGTGTGGGCGGACCTCGGGATGCCGTCCGGGTACGCCTACGGCAAGAGCTTCCGCACCGTGAAGACGTGCGTCGGCTCGGAGTTCTGCCGGTTCGGGCTGGACGACTCCACCCAGCTCGGCATCGACCTGGAGACCCGCTACCAGGGCATCGAGACCCCCGCCAAGCTCAAGCTCGGCGTCGTGGGCTGTCCCCGCAACTGCGCCGAGGCCTACGTCAAGGACATCGGGGTCGTCGCGGTCGGGGCGGGCAAGTGGGAGGTCTACGTCGGCGGGGCCGCCGGGGCCACGGTCCGCAAGGGCGACCTGCTGGCCACCGTCGGCTCGGCGCAGGAGGTGCTGACCCTCACCGGCCGGTTCATCCAGTTCTACCGGGAGTGGGGGAACTGGCTGGAACGCACCTACGAGTTCGTCCCCCGTCTCGGGATCGAGCGCGTGCGCAAGGTCCTCGTGGACGACTCCGACGGTCTGGCTGCGGGCCTGGACGAACGCGTGCAGGCCGCCGTCGACAACTACCGCGACCCCTGGCAGGAAGGCACCGCCCCCGTGACGACCGGACAGTTCCGCCCCGCGCTCCCCCTGGGGATGCCGGCGGTGCGCTCGTGAGCCGCCCGGTGTGCAGCGTGGAGGACCTGCCCGTCGGGGAGGGCCGCGCGTACGTCGTCGACGGCGAGCAGGTCGCGCTGTTCCGGCACCGCAGCGGGAAGGTCAGCGCCGTGCAGGCCGCCTGCCCGCACGCCGGTGGGCCGTTGGCGGACGGGCAGATCGATGAGACAGTCGTCGTCTGCCCCCTGCACCTGACCGCGTTCGACCTCACCACGGGTGAGGCGGCCGGCGGGGAGGGTTCGATCGCCGTGCACCCGTGCCGGGTGACGGCAGACGGTCTCGTGGAGGTGTCCCTGTGACCAGTGGCGTGACCGGTGCTGCGCGGTACCCCCTGCACCTCGACGTGACCGGGCGCCGGGTCCTGGTGGCCGGCGGCGGCCCCGTCGCGGCCCGCCGGGCCGCCGACCTCGTGGCCGCCGGCGCCGACGTCCTGGTCGTCGCGCCCAGCCTGTGCGAGGACCTGCGCGACCTGCTGCCGCACCTGCGCTGGCAGGCCCGGGAGGTCGAACCGGCCGACGTCGCCGACGTCTGGCTCGTCCACACCGCCACGGGCGACCCCCGGGCCGACGCGGCGGTCGCCGCGGCCGCCGAGGCGCTGCGGGTCTGGTGCGTGCGCGCCGACGACGCCGAGGCGTCGGCCGCGTGGACGCCGGCCGTCGTGCGGCGCGACATGGGCGACGGCGAGGTGACCGTCTCCGTCACCGCCGGCGGCGACCCCCGCCGCGCCCGCGGGCTGCGCGAGGCCCTGTCGCGCTGGCTGGACTCCGGTGCGGCTCCCCTGCGCCGACGGCGGCCGGGCCCGGGCCGGGTCACCCTCGTGGGGGGCGGGCCGGGTGAGGTGGACCTGCTGACGCTGCGCGGCCGGCGCCGGCTCGCCGAGGCCGACGTCGTCGTCGTCGACCGGCTCGCGCCCACCGACGTCCTGGCCGACCTCGACCCCGAGGTCCAGGTCGTCGACGTCGGCAAGACGCCCGACCACCACCCCGTGCCGCAGGAGGAGATCAACCGGATCCTCGTCGAGCACGCCCTGGCGGGCCGGCGCGTCGTGCGGCTCAAGGGGGGCGACCCGTACGTGCTGGGCCGCGGCGGGGAGGAGGTCCTCGCCTGCCGCGCCGCGGGGGTCGAGGTCGAGGTCGTCCCGGGCGTGACGAGCGCGTTCGCCGTCCCGGCCGCGGCCGGGATCCCCGTGACGCACCGCGGGCTGGCGCGCTCGGTCACCGTGGTCAGCGGCCACGAGGAGGTCGACGCGGACGCCCTGGCCCGCGTCGAGGGGACCCTGGTGCTCCTCATGGGCGTCACGACGCTGCCGCGGACCGCCGCCGCGCTCGTCGCCGCGGGCAAACCCGCGACGACCCCTGTCGCAGTCGTCGAGAACGGCTGGCGCGCGGGGCAGCGCACGACCCGGGGAACCCTCGCGGACATCGCCGACCTCGCCCGCGAGCGCGGGGTGCGCAACCCCGCCGTCATCGTCGTGGGGGCCGTGGCGGGTCTGGCCGAGGAGGAGGCGGAGGTGACGCCCGGCGCGCCGGTCGCCTACCGTCCGCACTCGTGAGTGAACTCCTGGGCGTGACGATCGGCATCACCAGCGACCGCCGCTCGGGCGACATGATCGCGACGTTCGAGCGCAAGGGCGCCCGCGTGGTCCACGCGCCGACCATGCGGATCGTCCCGCTGACCGAGGACGACCAGCTGCTGGCCGAGACGCGCGACGTCATCGCCGACCCGCCGGACGTCGTGCTCGTCACGACGGGCATCGGGCTGCGGGGCTGGGTGGAGGCCGCCGACGCCGCCGGGCTCGCGGCCGACCTGCTGGCGACGCTGGGCCGGGCCCAGGTCGTCGCCCGCGGCCCCAAGGCGACGGGGGTCATCCGCGCCAACGGCCTGCGCGAGACGTGGTCGGCGGCCTCGGAGCAGACCGCGGAGGCCGTCGAGCGCCTCGTGGCCGAGGGCGTGGCGGGCCGCTCGATCGTGGTGCAGCTGCACGGGGCGGCCGACGAGCACCAGCTCGCCCCGCTGCTGGCGGCGGGGGCGCGGGTGCGCGGGGTGTCGGTGTACCGGTGGCTGCCACCGGCCGACCCGGGCGCGGTGGACCGGCTCGTCGACCTCGTCGCCTCCCGGTCCCTGGACGCCGTGACGTTCACGAGCGCCCCCGGCGCGGTGGCACTTCTGGAGAAGGCGCGCACGCTCGGGCGCCGCGACGACCTCGTCGCGGCCTTCGGCGACGGCGTCGTGGCGTGCGCGGTGGGCGACGTGACCGCTGAACCCCTGCGGGCCGAGGGGGTCGAGCCCCTGATCCCGGACCGCTGGCGCCTCGGGGCGCTGCTGCGGACGCTGACGGCGCACCTGGCCGCGCACCCGCTGGCCGACGTGGCCACGAGCCACGGGCGGCTCGTGCTGCGCGCGCAGACCGCCCTCCTGGACGGCGAGGTGCTCGAACTCGCCCCGGGGCCACGGGCCGTGCTGCGGCGCCTGGCCGACGCCGGCGGGGCGGTGCTGAGCCGGGAGGACCTGCTGCCGACGCTGCCCGGCGCCGCCGACGTGCACGCCGTCGAGGTGACCGTGGGCCGGTTGCGCTCCGCACTGCCGGACGCCGGTCTCGTGCGGACCGTGGTCAAGCGCGGCTACCGGCTGGACGTGGCCTCGTGAACTCCCCGGTGCTCCCCCCGGTGCTGATCGCCTGCTCGCACGGGACCCGCTCGGCCGCAGGCCGTTCCGTCGTCGACGGGTTGCGCGACGCCGTGCGGGCCGCCCGCCCGGGGCTGGACGTGGAGGCCGCGCACGTCGACGTCCACGAGCCCTTCCTGGCCGACGTCGTCGAGCGCGTGTGCGCCGACGCCGGGCGGGACGCGGTGGTGGTGCCGCTGCTGCTGTCCAGCGGGTACCACGTGCGCGTCGACATCGCCGAGGCCCTGACCCGCGGGGGCGGGCGGGCGGTCGCCTCGGCCGCACTGGGTCCCAGCGAGGTCATCACCGACGTCCTCGTCGAACGCCTGGGGGGTTTCGCCGGGAACGTCGTCCTGGCCGCGGCGGGTTCGTCCGACGCGCAGGCGCAGGCCGACGTCGCCCGCGCGGCGCAGTCGCTGTCGCAGCGCCTGGGACGTCCGGTGACCTCCGGGTTCCTGTCCGCGCAGGACCCCCCGGTGGCCGGGGCCGTCGCGGCGGCCAGGCCCGGTCCGGTGGCCGTCGTCAGCTACCTGCTGGCGCCGGGGGTGTTCTCCGCGCGGCTGGGCTCGGTCGGCGCGGCGCTGGTCACCGAACCCCTCGGGATCGATCCCCGCGTCGTGGACCTGGTCCTGGCGCGCTACGACGAGACCCTCAGACGATGACGTTGCGCAGCTCCTGACCCGCTGCGAGCCGGGCGATCTGCTCCGTCAGCAACGCGACCATCCGGGGCCGGAAGGCCGTGGAGTTCCCGCCCACGTGCGGGGTGACGACGACGCCGGGCAGGGTCCACAGCTCGTGGTCGGCGGGCAGGGGTTCGGGGTCGGTGACGTCGAGCGCGGCCCGCAGCCGGCCGGTGCGCAGTTCGGCCACGAGCGCGCCGGTGTCCACGACCGGGCCGCGGGCGACGTTGACGACGAGGGCCCCGTCCGGCAGCGCGGCGAGGAACCGCTCACCGACGAGCCCGCGGGTCCGCTCGGTGAGCGGGCAGGCGAGCACGACGACGTCGTGCTCCGGCAGCAGGTCTGGCAGTTCCTCGACGGCGTGGACGGCGACGCCGTCCTGGACCCGGGTCCGAGTGCCGACCGCGGTGACCGAGCACTCGAAGGGCGCCAGCCGCGCGGCGGTGGCCCGCCCGACGCCGCCCCAGCCGACGACGAGCACCCGGCGGTCGGCCAGCGAGGTGCGCAGGGAGGGCCTCCAGTCCCCCGTCGCCATCGACCGGACGTCGTCGGCCAGACCGCGCAGGGCCAGGACCGTCAGGCCGACGGCGAGCTCGGCCGTCGAGGTCTCGTGCACGCCGGTCGCGTTGCACAGCCGCACGCCCGGGGGCAGCTGCTCCGGCACGCCGTCGTAGCCGATGGTCAGCAGCTGGACGGCCCGCGTCCCCGCGGGCAGGTGCGAAAGGTCGGGGGTCGCGACGTACGGCGGGACGACGAGGTCCGGCGCCGGGTCAGGGGCGGGTGCCTGCCCGTCCCAGACCACGACCTCGGCGCCCTCGACGGGCCCGAGGGCCCTGGCCCACGACGCGGACGGCACGCTCACCACGATGCTCACGGGGACGCTCACGGCGGGCACGTTACCCAGCCGTTCTCGCCATCGGACGGGCGCCGGGTGAGGATGGACGGGTGCGGACCCGGTGGAGGACCTTCTTGCCCGCGGCCCTGACGGGGGCGGTGCTGGTGGGCTGCTCGGCCCCGACGCCGGACCCGGTGCGGTCGACGGCCCCCGTGGTGTCCGAGCCCGCGCCGTCCGCGACGACCACCGCGTCCCCCACGGCGCTGCCCGACCCGGTCGCGGCCGCGATCGGCAAACCCGGCACGCCCGTCGACATCGCCACCGGGCTCGCCGTCCCGTGGGGGCTGGCGGTGCTGCCGGACGGGACGGCCCTGGTGACGCTGCGCGACCAGGCGCGGGTGGTGCGGGTCGGGCCCGGCGTGCAGACCGTGGTGGGCGCCGACGGCCCCGACGGGAAGGTGCCGGACGTCTCCCCCGGCGGGGAGGGCGGCCTCCTGGGGGTCGCGCTGTCGCCGGGGTTCGCGAGCGACCAGCACGTCTTCCTCTACCAGACGGCCCGCGACGACAACCGGGTCGTGCGCTACACCCTGGCGCAGGACCGGCTCACGGAGGCCACGCCGATCGTCACCGGCATCCCGAAGAACTCGACGCACAACGGGGGCAGGATCGCCTTCGGGCCCGACGGGGACCTCTACGTCGGGACCGGCGACGCGCAGGACCGTCCCAGCGCCCAGGACGTGAACTCCCTGGGCGGCAAGATCCTGCGGGTGGGCGCCGACGGGTCCGTCCCGCCGGACAACCCGTTCGCGGGCTCGCGCACCTGGTCCTACGGGCACCGCAACGTCCAGGGTTTCGGCTGGGACGCCGCGGGGCGGATGTACGCCTCGGAGTTCGGGCAGGACACCTGGGACGAGCTGAACCTCATCCGCCCCGGCGGGAACTACGGGTGGCCCGAGGTCGAGGGGAAGGGGGATGGCGGCGGCAAGTACGTCGCGCCCCTGCAGACCTGGGCCACGGACGACGCCTCGCCCTCCGGCATCGCCGTCACCCCCGACGCCGTGTACGTCGCGGCCCTGCGCGGGCAGAAGCTGTGGCGCGTCCCGGTGACCCCCGAGGGGCCGACGGGGACGCCCGACGCCTACCTCGACGGGACCCTGGGCCGGTTGCGGACCGTCGAGGTGGGGCCGGACGGTTCGCTGTGGGTCCTCACGTCGAACACGTTCCGGGGCACCGCCCGGCCCGGCGACGACCGGCTGGTCTCGGTGCCCCTGTCCTGACCCCGTCCCTCAGCGCACCCGCTCGGCGCTGAACTGCAGCCGCGGGTGCGCGTAGGACTCCTGCGCCTCGACGAGCTGCAGTTCCCGCTGCCCGGAGCGGTGGGTCAGCTCGATCAGGTCGAACACGCTGGACACGGTCCGCTCCAGGGAGACCTTCGCGTCCCCGGTCGCGCGGTAGTGGGCCGTGAACAGCGCGGCCGTGACGTCGCCGGACCCGTTGGCCTTGAACGGCAGCAGCGGGGTCTTCACGATCCAGGCCCCGGCGTCGTCGGCGACGAGCACCTCGATCGTCCCCTCCTCGCGGTCGGGACGTTCGACGCTGGTCACCAGGACGGTGGAGGGGCCCATGGCCCGTGCGGCGTCCACCGAGGCCAGGGTCGTCTCCAGGGAACCGGGATCGGTGCCGGTGAGGTACCCCAGCTCGAACTGGTTCGGGGTGATGAGGTCGGCCACGGGGACGACCCGGTCGCGCAGCAGGTCCGGGATCTCGGGGGCGACGAAGCAGCCGGACTTCGCGTTCCCCATGACGGGGTCGCACGCGTAGATCGCCGAGGGGTTCGCGGCCTTGACCCGGCGCACGGCGTCGACGATGACGTCGGCGATCCCGGCCCCGCCCTGGTACCCCGACAGCACCGCGTCGACCTGCGGGAAGACCCCGCGCTCCTCGACACCGGTGAGGACGTCGGCGACGTCGGCCGGGGCGATGAGCGGTCCGCGCCAGGCCCCGTACCCCGTGTGGTTGGAGAAGTTCACGGTGTGCACGGGGATCACCTCGACCCCGATGCGCTGCAGGGGGAAGACGGCGGCGGAGTTGCCGACGTGACCGTGGGCGACGGAGGACTGGATCGACAGGACCTTCACCCGCCGGAGGATACGCGCGCGGCGAGGTCCTCGCTCCTGCGAGCCGGCGGGGACCGATCGGCCGCCGGAGGGCCCGACGTGGCAGTCTGACGAGGTGTTCGACCAGCTCAACGCGCTCGTCACCGAGCACGCGGGAGCCCCGTGGGTGCTGGCCGCCGTGCTCGCCCTCGCCGCGCTCGACGCGTTCGTCCCGCCGCTGCCCAGCGAGTCCGTCGTCATCGGCCTGGCCGCGATCGCGGCCGACACCGGGCACCCGGACCGGTGGGCGCTGTTCGCGTGCGCGCTCGTCGGCGCGTTCGTCGGCGACAACCTCACCTACGCGATGGGCCGGCACTCCCCCCTGCGCCGCTGGATCGCGGGCCACCCGCGCCTCGAACGCGCCTTCACCCGCGCCGCCGCCGAACTCGACAAGCGCGGGGCCTTCGCGGTCCTCGCCGCCCGCTACGTCCCGATCGGGCGCATCGCCGTCAACCTCACCGCCGGGGCCGTGCGGTTCCCGCGCCGGCGGTTCGTGCCCCTCAGCGCGCTCGCCGCGTGCACCTGGGCGGCCTACTCCATCGCCATCGGTTCCCTGGCCGGGCACTGGATCGAGTCCACCCCGCTGGTGGGGGCAGCGCTCGGCATCGTCATCGCCCTCGCGCTCGGGTTCGTCGTGGACGCGCTGCTCAACCGCTTCGTCCACGAGCGACGGCGCGCCTGAGCGCCCGTCCTGACCCGACTCCCGGGGACCTCCCGCACCTCGGACGCGGCCGAGACGTCGAGAGGTCCCCAGGAGTCGGGCGGTGGGGGCCCGGTCAGCCGACGCGCGCCGCGATCAGCTCACGGATCTTCGCGGCGTCCGCCTTGCCCTGCATCTGCTTCATGACCTGACCGATGAGCGCCCCGGCGGCCTGCGCCTTCCCGCCGCGGATCTTCTCCACGACGTCCGGGTTCGCGGCCAGGACCGCGTCGACGGCCGCGGCGAGCGCGCCGTCGTCCTGCACCACGATGAGGCCGCGCGCCTCGACGACCTCGGCCACCGACCCCTCCCCGGCCAGGACGCCCTCGAGGGCCTCGCGGGCGAGGCGGTCGGTGAGCTTGCCGTCCTCGACGAGCTTCGCGAGCTCGGCGACGTCGGCCGGGCGCACGGGCAGGTCGGTCAGGTCGACGCCGTCGACGTTGGCGCGCCGGGCCAGTTCCCCGGACCACCACTTGCGCGCCGCCGCCGGCGAGGCGCCCGCCGCGACGGTGGCCTCCACGACGTCGAGCGCACCGGCGTTGACGAGGTCGCGGAACTCCAGGTCGGAGAAGCCCCACTCGGCGTGCAGCCGCTTGCGGCGCACGGCGGGCGGCTCGGGCAGCGAGGCGCGCAGCTCCTCCACCCACGCCGGGTCCGGCTCGATCGGGACGAGGTCGGGTTCGGGGAAGTACCGGTAGTCCTCGGCGTCGGACTTCTCGCGGCCCGAGGTCGTCAGGCCGGTGTCCTCGTGCCAGTGGCGCGTCTCCTGGACGACCTTCGCGCCCGAGCGCAGGACCGCGGCGTGCCGGGACACCTCGTAGCGCACGGCCCGTTCGACCGAGCGCAGCGAGTTGACGTTCTTCGTCTCCGACCGCGTCCCGAGCTTCGCCTGCGGGGACGGCCGCAGCGACAGGTTGACGTCGCAGCGCAGCGACCCCTGCTCCATCTTCACGTCGGAGACGTCGAGGGAGCGCAGCAGGTCGCGCAGCGCCGCCACGTACGCCTTCGCCACGTCGGGGGCGCGATCGCCCGTGCCCTCCAGCGGCTTCGTGACGATCTCGATGAGCGGGATGCCCGCGCGGTTGTAGTCCACGAGGGAGAACTCGGCGCCGTGGATGCGGCCGGTGGAACCGCCGACGTGCAGGGACTTGCCGGTGTCCTCCTCCATGTGGGCGCGCTCGATGAGCACCCGGTAGGTGAAGGCGGGTTTCGTGCCGTCCTCACTGGCCGGGACGTCGACGTCGAGGTAGCCGTCGAAGGCGATGGGCTCGTCGTACTGCGACGTCTGGAAGTTCTTCGGCATGTCCGGGTAGAAGTAGTTCTTCCGGGCGAAGCGGCAGTACGTCGCGATCGAGCAGTTCAGCGCCAGGCCGATGCGGATCGCGGATTCCAACGCCTTGGCGTTCAGCACCGGCATCGCGCCGGGCAGCCCGAGCGACGTCGGGTCGACCTGGGTGTTCGGCTCGGCGCCGAACTCCGTGGGCGCGCCGGAGAACATCTTGGTCTTCGTGTTCAGCTCGACGTGGACCTCCAGGCCCAGCACCGGGTCGAACTGCGCGACCGCCTCGTCGTAGTCCACCAGTTCGACGCTCACGCCGACACCCCCTGCCACGTCGGGACCTTCGCGAGCAACGGCCCGCCCCACCTGTCGTTCAACCGCGTCTCCAGCGCCGCCCCGACCCGGTACAGCCGGTCGTCGGCCTGCTGCGGCGCGAGGATCTGCAGACCCACCGGCAGGCCCTCGGAGAGGCCCGCGGGCAGGGACATGCCCGGGATCCCCGCGAGGTTGGCCGGGATCGTCGCGACGTCGCCGGCGTACATCGCCAGCGGGTCGTCCAGCTTCTCCCCGAGCCGGTACGCGACCGTCGGCGCGGTCGGCGAGACGAGCACGTCGACGTCGCCGAACGCGGCGGTGAAGTCGCGCTGGACCAGCGTGCGGACCTTCTGCGCGCTGCCGTAGTAGGCGTCGTAGTAGCCCGCGGACAGGGCGTAGGTGCCCAGGACGATGCGCCGCTTGGCCTCGTCGCCGAACCCGGCGGCGCGGGTGGCGCGCATGACGGCCTCGGCCGTCACCCCCTCGCCCTCGGGCACGACGCGCAGCCCGTAGCGCATCCCGTCGAACTTGGCGAGGTTGCTCGACGCCTCGCTCGGCAGGATCAGGTAGTACGCGGCGAGCGCGTGGACGATGTTCGGCAGGCTCAGCTCGACGACCTGCGCCCCGGCGGCGCGGAACTCCTCCAGCGCCTCCTCGAACCGGGCGACGACCCCGGGTTCGTAGCCCTCGCCGGACAGCTCCTTGACGACGCCGACCTTCACGCCCGTCAGGTCGCCGGAGGCGCCGAGCTTCGCGGCACCCACGACGTCGGGGACGTCGGCCGGGATCGAGGTGGAGTCCAGGGGGTCGTGTCCGGCGATGACGGCGTGCAGCAGCGCGGTGTCCAGCACCGTGCGGGCGCACGGGCCGGCCTGGTCCAGCGAGCTCGCCAGCGCGATGAGCCCGTAGCGCGAGACCGCGCCGTAGGTCGGCTTGACGCCGACCGTGCCGGTGACGGCCGCGGGCTGGCGGATCGAGCCGCCCGTGTCCGAGCCGATGGTCAGCGGGGCCTCGAAGGCCGCGAGCGCCGCCGCGGACCCGCCGCCGGAGCCGCCGGGGATGCGGGTGGGGTCCCACGGGTTGCGGGTGTCGCCGTAGGCGGAGTGCTCGGTGGTCGAGCCCATCGCGAACTCGTCCATGTTGGTCTTGCCGAGGACGACGAGACCGGCGTCGTGCAGGGACCGCACGACGGTCGCGTCGTACGGCGGGACCCAGCCCTCGAGCATCCGGGAGCCGGCGGTGGTGGGCAGGCCCTTGGTCGTCAGGACGTCCTTGACCCCGATCGGGACCCCGGCGAGCGGACCGAGGTCGGCGCCGGCGGCGCGGTCGGCGTCGATCTGCCGGGCGCGGGCCAGGGCGCCCTCGTGGTCGACGTGCAGGAACGCGTGGACGCCGCTCTGGACGGGCCCGTCGACGGCGTCGATGCGGTCGAGGTGCGCCTGGGTGACCTCGACGGCCGAGACCTCCTTCGTGCGCAGGGCCTCGGCGAGCTCGACGGCGGTCCTGCGGATCAGCTCGCTCACGCCACACCCTCCGTTCGCTCCGTCGCGGCGCCGGTGACGCCGCCTTCCCTCGGCACCACGCACCGACTCCGTCGGCGTGTCGCCTCGGTCCAGGCGCCGTCGCGCTGCTCGTCGCTCACGCTTCCTCCCCCAGGATCATGGGCACCCGGAACCGGCCGTCCTCCGAGGCGGGGGCGCCCGCGAGCGCCTCCTCGGCGGTGAGGACCTCACCGACGACGTCGGGGCGGGTCACGTTGGTCAGGGGCACGGGGTGCGAGGTGGCGGGTACGTCGTCGGTGGCGACCTTCGCGACGGCCGCGACGGCATCGAGGACCGCGTCGAGCTGACCCGCCATGCGGTCCAGCTCCTCGTCGGACATGTCGATGCGCGCCAGGCGCGCGAGGTGCTCGACCTCGGAACGGGAGATAGCGGACACGAGCAGCGAGTCTATTCGGGTCGGCGGGGATGTCCTCCGTCCACCGCCCGAGAGCGCGACGAGCGACCGACGACGATGGACCGACGGTGGGCGCCACCGACGTCATCATGGGGTGTGGACGAGCGGACGCTGAGGGCCAGCGGCACCGGCCGGGCCCTGGCCGGGGCGGTCTGCCTCGCGGCGCTCGCCGGGCTGCTCCTGTGGTGGCGGCCGATCCCGGCCGAGGTGGTCATCGGGTACGCCGCGGCGGCCGCGGTGAGCCTCGTCTGGTCCGTCGTGCGGCACCGCGGCGACGTCGTGCGCCTGACCGCCGAGGCGGTCGTCGTGGAGTCCCGGGGCTCGACGACGACGTACCCCTGGTCGCAGGTCCTGGAGGCGTCGTGGGGGCCGACCACGTGGCGCGCGTCCGGCAGTGGGCCGGTGCTGCGGGTCAAGGGCGGCGCGTTCGACGAGCCCGGCCCGAACACCCCGGTGCAGGTCGCTGCGCTGCCGCTGTTCGGACGGGGAGCCGAACGGAACGCGGTCCGCACCTTCCGCGAGTTCGCGGAGGCGAAGGGGGTCGTGTTCACCCCGAAGCTCGTCGAACTCCTGGCGCAGGGCGAGCGGCGTTCCCGGTTGCCGGGGGAACGCCGCGACGCACGCGGGGGATCGCTGTGACCCTCACTCCCCGGCGGGTTCCTCCGCTCCCTCGGTTTCCTCCGGCGCGGGCACCGCGTCCGGACCGCCCTCGATCAGCGCCGTGAACCCGGCCTCGTCCAGGATCCGCACCCCGAGCTGCTCGGCCTTGTCGGCCTTGGACCCGGCGGCCTCCCCCACGACGACGAAGTCGGTCTTCTTCGACACCGCGCTGGACGCCTTCCCGCCGCGGGACAGGATCGCCTCCTTGGCCTCGTCCCGGGAGTAGTTCGCGAGCGACCCCGTGACGACGATCGTGAGGCCCTCCAGGGTGCGGGCCACGGACTCGTCGCGCTCGTCGGCCATCCGCACCCCGGCCTCGCGCCACTTGCGGACGACCTCGCGGTGCCAGTCGACGGCCAGCCACTCCACGACGGCCTCGGCGATGGTGGGGCCGACGCCTTCGGCCGCGGCGATCTGCTCGGCGGTGGCGGCCTCGATCGCCTCCAGCGAGGCGAACGTGTCGGCCAGCGCGCGGGCCGCGGTCGGTCCGACGTGCCGGATCGAGAGCCCCACGAGGACCCGCCACAGCGGCTGGGTCTTGGCGGTGTCGAGGTTCTTCAGGAGCTTGCGGCCGTTGGCCGAGACGGTCCCGGCCTTGGTGAGGAACAGCGGGACCCGGGCGAGGTCCTCCTCGGACAGCGCGAACACGTCGCCCTCGTCCTCGATGACCCCGGCCTCCAGCAGGGCCGTCGCGGCCTTGTCCCCCAGCGCCTCGATGTCGAACGACCCGCGACCGGCGAGGTGGAAGACGCGTTCGCGCAACTGGGCCGGGCAGCTGCGGGAGTTCGGGCAGCGGATGTCGACGTCGTCGGCCTTCTGCCGGGCCAGCGTCGTGCCGCACTCGGGGCACTCGGTGGGCATGACGAACTCGCGCTCGTCGCCCGTGCGCGACTCCACGACGGGCCCGAGGACCTCGGGGATGACGTCACCGGCCTTGCGGACCACGACGGTGTCACCGATGAGGACGCCCTTGCGCTTGACCTCGTCGGCGTTGTGCAGGGTCGCCATGCTGACCGTGGACCCGGCGACCAGGACGGGTTCGAGCACGGCGAACGGGGTGACGCGGCCGGTGCGGCCGACGTTGACCTGGATGTCGCGCAGGAGGGTCGTGACCTCCTCGGGCGGGTACTTGTACGCGATGGCCCAGCGCGGGGCCCGCGACGTCGTGCCCAGCCTGCGCTGCAACGGGACCTGGTCGACCTTCACGACGACGCCGTCGATCTCGTGCTCGACGTCGTGGCGGTGCTCGCCGTAGTACCGGACGTAGTCGGCCACCTCGGGCAGGGTGTCGACCACCTTCACCCGCGGTGACGTCGGCAGCCCCCACGCGGCGAGCTTGTCGTAGGCCCCGGACTGCGAGTCGTTCTCCATGCCGCGCCGGGCCCCGACGCCGTGCACCAGCATCCGCAGCGGGCGGGTGGCCGTCACGCGCGGGTCCTTCTGCCGCAGCGACCCCGCGGCGGCGTTGCGGGGGTTGGCGAACGGCGGTTTGCCGGCCTCGACGAGCCCGGCGTTGATCCCCGCGAAACCGTCGAGGTGGAAGAACACCTCCCCGCGCACCTCGAGGAACTCGGGGACGTCCTCGCCGGTGAGCTCGTGGGGGATGTCGGTGATGGTGCGGACGTTGTACGTCACGTCCTCCCCCGTGCGGCCGTCGCCGCGCGTCACCCCGCGCACGAGGCGGCCGTTCTCGTACACCAGGTCGATCGCGAGGCCGTCGATCTTCGGCTCGCACAGGTACCGGGCGCCCTGTCCGACCTCCTTCTCGACCCGCGCCGCCCACTGGGACAGCTCGTCGAGGGAGAACGCGTTGTCGAGGCTGAGCATCCGCTCGGGGTGGTCGACCGCGGCGAACTCCGTCGAGAAGGTGCCGCCGACGGTCTGGGTGGGCGAGTCGGGCGTGCGCAGCTGCGGGTGCTCCTCCTCCAGAGCCCGCAGCTCCTTCTCCAGCTCGTCGTACTGCCCGTCGCTCAGCGGCGAGGAGTCGCGCACGTAGTAGGCGAACCGCGCGGCCTCGATGCGGGCCACGAGGTCCTCCCAGCGGTGCCGGGCCGGGGCTGGGATCTCGCTGGGGCTCACGCCGTCTTCGCTCACGTCCCACATCCTGCCGTGCGCCTCCGACACGTGCCCGCAGGTCAGGCGCCGGGCCGGGAGGAGGTGGGGCGGCGCAGCACGACGAACTCCAGGTCGTCGCGCAGCGGCCGGCCGAACCGCTCGTCGCCGTAGGGGAACGGACGGCGGTCGCCGGTGCGGGCGAAACCCAGCCGCTCGTACCAGGCGATGAGGTCCGCGCGCTGGGCGATGACCGTCATCTCCAGGTACGGCGCCCCCCAGCGGCGCACGGCCTCGGCGTCGGCGTGCGTGAGCAGCCGCCGCCCGATGCCGCCGCCCTGCGCGGCCGGGTCGACGGCGAACGTGCCGAAGTAGGCCGCCTCCCCCACCCGGCGCAGTTCGCAGCAGCCCAGGAGCTCGGCCCCGTGAGCGCCGTCGCGCTCGGCGAGCAGCAGCACCGCGTCGGCGCCCTCGACGACGGCCGAGATCCCCTCGGCGTCGGTCCGCTGCCCCTCCAGCAGGTCGGCCTCCGTCGTCCAGCCCGCGCGGCTGGCGTCCCCGCGGTAGGCGGACTCCACGAGGGTGACGACGGCGGGCACGTCGGCGGCGTGCGCCGCCCGGAACGTCAGGTCAGTCACCGGAAGCCTCCTCCAGGGCGGCGGCCGCCTCGCGCAGCCGGGTCAGCAGTCCCCGCACCGCGGCGGGGTCGGTGTCGGCCAGTCCCGACACCGGGGTCAGCACGACGTCGGCGAGCGCCGTGGCGGGCAGCCCGACGCGCCGCCAGGGCAGGCGGACGGCGTCGACGAGCGCGGCCACGGACGGCGGAGCGCCGCGCACCGGCAGGACCCCGGCCCACAGCCGTTGGCCGTCCTCGACGCCGGCGGCGACCGACTCCCACCCGGCGGGGCCGAGGTCGCGCACGTCCAGGGCGATCCCGGCGGCCCCGGCCTCCCGCACGAGCGCCCAGGGCGCCTCGGCGGGGCTCAGCCGCACGACGGGCTCGGCCCCGGCGGAGCGGACCGCGGCCAGCACGTCGCGCAGGCCGTCGCGGACCTCGGCGCGGTCGACGGCGCGCAGGGTCCCGTAGCCGGACTGGGTGGGCAGGCGGCCGGCCAGGACGGCCGCGATCGAGGGTTCCTCGACGTGGACGACGACCTGCGCCCCCGGCACGAGGCGGCGCACGTCGGCGACGTGCCGGGTCAGGCCCTCGGCGAGGGAGGCGACGACGTCGCGGCGGGCGCCGGGGTCGGAGACGCTGCGCTCGCCGCGGTTCAGCTCGACGGCGGCCAGCAGGGACCAGGGCCCGACGACGGCGAGGGCCAGCGGACCGCTCCAGCCGTCGGCGGCCTCGGCGAGCTCGTCGAGGTCGGCGCGCAGGAACGCGTCGGCGCGGGCGGCGTCGCGGCCGGGGGCGTCGACGAAGCGCCAGCCGGCGGGCTGGCGGTCGACGGGCAGGTCCACGAGCAGGGACGCGGTGCGGCCCAGCGGGTCGGCGCCGGGGCCGCGGGCGGGCAGCTGGGCCAGGTGCGGGACGTGGGGCGGGTCGCCGAGCTCGCCGAAGACGGTGCGGGCGGCTTCGCGGGGGTCCTCGCCGGGCATCGACCCGACGGCGGCGGCAGTTCCTGGCACGCCCGTGACGGTACCGGGGCACGGGTCCTCCGAAGGGAGGACCCGGACCGCACCCCTGGTCAGACGCCGCCACCCGGGCGGGTGCGACTGGATGGTCCTTCCACAGCAGACTCCTGGGAGGGGCAGTCCCCATGCACCACCGCCGTCCAGCCGTCGCCGGTGTCGCGGGCGTCCTCGCGCTGAGCGGGTCGCTCCTGCTCGCCGCCCCACCGGCCTCGGCGGCCCCCACCGGTGACGCCGCCCGCCCGGACCGGCTCGCGCAGGCGCAGCGCGACTTCGAGCGGCGCACGCCGGAGCGCTTCCGCGACCAGCGGCTCGCGTGGTCGCCGTGCACCACCGCCCAGCTCGGCGTGCTGGCCGGCCTGACCTCCGGGCTGCAGTGCGCGCAGGTCGCCGTGCCGCGGGACTGGGACGCCCCGCAGGCCGGTGACCCGTTGCAGGTCACGATCAGCCGCGAACCGCGCACCGGCCCCCGCCCGGCGCGCACGATCGTCACCAACCCCGGGGGTCCGGGCGGGGCGGGGTTGTCCCTGGCCGTGCTCGGCTCGCAGGTGCCCGCCCTGGCCGGCACCGAGGTGATCGGCCTGGACGTGCGCGGGACGGGCGCCAGCTCGACGCTGTCCTGCGGCGCGGGCGCCACCGACCCGCTGCCCGACGTGCGCGACCGCTCCCCCGAGGCCCTGGCCCGCACGGCGGACACGATCGCGTCGGTGGCGCGGGGCTGTGCGGGCGACCCGCTCGCCCCCGTCGTCAACACCCGCCAGACCGTCTTCGACGTCGACGTGGTCCGCGACGCGCTGGACCGCGAGACGATCGACTGGGTCGGGTACTCGGGCGGGACCTGGCTGGGCACGCAGTACGCGACGCACCTGCCGGCCCGGGTCGGGCGCTTCGTCCTGGACTCCACCGTCGACGCGACCGCCGGCTACCAGGAGGTGTTCTCCTACCAGCCGATGGCGTTCCAGCGCCGCTTCGACGCCGACTTCACGCCGTGGGCCGCGACCGGGAACGCGACGTACGGGCTGGGCTCGACCCCGCAGGAGGTCACGGCGACGTACGAGCGGCTGCGTGCCGAACTGGTCGCCCGGCCGCTGCCGCTGCTCACCGCGGACCTCGACGGCAACGGGCTGGACACCCTCGTGGTGCAGGCCATGTACGGCAAGGCGCAGTTCCCCACGCTCGCGCAGACCCTCGGCGGGCTGCAGACCGTGCTGGCCCTGCGCGGCCCGGCCGACCTGCCGGTCCCCGCGACGCTGCAGCGGCTCCTCGTCGAGCTCGTCGAACGGCTCACCGGTCCGCCCGGGGCGGGCCGGACCACGGCCGCGACCTTCGCGGCGACCACCTGCAACGACAGCCCGTGGACGACCGACCAGGCGTTCTGGGACGCCTACGGGACCGAGCAGGGTGCGAGGTACCCGCTCGTGGGCTACAGCAAGAGCGCCCAGGTCTGCGCCGCGTGGGACCGCGCCCCCGTCGACCTGCCCACGGTCGACGGCCACGACCTGCCGCCGCTGCTCATCGTGCAGTCGCGCCACGACCCGGCGACGGCCTACGAGGGCGCCGTGAAGACCCACGCGGCGCTGGGGTCGTCGGTGCTGGTCACGGTCGAGGACGAGGGCGACCACGGCCTGTACGGGCTCGGCGGCAACGCGTGCGTGGACGACGTGGTCGGGGACTTCCTGACGACGGGGGCCGTCCCCGACGGGGACGTCACCTGCGAGGGGGTCGGCCTGCCGCCCGTCGGCGGGGCCGGGCAGGAGGGCCCGCTGGCGACGGTCCTGCGCTCCGCGTGGACGCAGGTGGTGGCCCCGGCCGGGGTGTGAGCGAGGATGACCCGGTGAGCAGCACCCCCCGACCGCCCGCCGTCACCGCCCCGACGGTCGGGGGGGTCTCCGACGACGAGCGGCGCCGGGGCCTGCGCCGCATGCGGCTGCTGGCCACCGGGCTGCTGGCCCTGGCCGCGGTGGTCTACGCGCTGACGATCGGGCGCGACGGCGGGTGGGGTTTCGTGAACTCCGCGGCCGAGGCAGCGATGGTCGGCGCGGTGGCCGACTGGTTCGCCGTCACCGCGATCTTCCGGCACCCGTTGCGGCTGCCCATCCCGCACACCGCGCTCATCCCCCGCCGCAAGGACGCGCTCGGCAAGAGCCTCGAGCAGTTCGTGGCCGAGAACTTCCTCGCCGAGGACGTCGTGCGGGACAAGGTGGTGCGCGCCGGCATCCCGCGCCGGGTGGGGTCCTGGCTCGTGGAGCGGGGCGGCTCCCAGCGCGTCGTGGAGGAGGCCGCGACGATCCTGACCGGCGCCCTGGGGATCCTGCGCGACGAGGAGGTCACCCAGGTCATCGACCAGGTCCTCGTCCGCCGGCTCGGGGCGCAGTCGTGGAGCCCCACCGCGGGACGGCTGCTGGAGGAGGTCGTCCGTGACGGCACCCACCACCCCGTGGTCGACCTCACGCTCATCGAGGTCCAGACGTGGCTGCGCCGCAACGAGGACCTCGTGCGGCGCATGGTCACCGACCGGGCGCCGCTGTGGGCGCCGGACTGGCTCAACGACCGCCTGGGCAGGCGCGTCTACACCGAGGCCCAGACGTGGGTGGACGACGTCGTCGCCGACCGCGGGCACGCCGGCCGCAAGGCCATCGACGACCTGCTGGCCCGCTACGCCGACGCCCTGCAGCACGACCCCGAGACCCGCGCCAAGGCCGACGAGTTCCAGCACCGGCTGCTGAGCTCGCCGGGCCTGGCCGACACCGTCGCCGGTCTGTGGTCCAGCGTGCGGGGTTTCCTCCTGGACGCGCTGCAGGACCCCGCCTCCTCGCTGCGGGTGCGCAGCGAGGAGGCCCTGGTCGACGTCGGGCACCGGCTCGTGGCCGACGAGGCGTTCGCGCTGCGGGTCGAGGGGCACCTGACCGACGCGGCGGGGCACGTCGTGCGCCGCTTCGCCCCGGAGCTGGCGACCGTCATCTCCGACACCGTCGCGCGCTGGGACGGGCAGGACGCGGCGCAGCGCATCGAGCTGCACGTCGGGCGCGACCTGCAGTTCATCCGGATCAACGGGACGGTCGTCGGCGGGCTCGTGGGGTTGCTGATCCACACCGTCACCGTCCTCGTCGGCGGCTGAGCCGCACCCCGTGCTGCGCCGGGCGGGTGAGCGGGGTCCGGTACGGGCGCGCGGGTGCCGAAGCACCACCGTGAGCTCCGTCCGCGCCGCCGTGCGCCGCCGCTGCGCGACCGTCCTGTCGCTCCTGCCCACCGGCCGGATGCTGCCGGACGAGGTGTGGCACCGCCGGCACGTCGCGATCGTCCGCGTCGCGGCGCTGCAGGCCGTGGGCCTGGTCATCTTCGGCGCGTTCGCCGACCACGGGGCGCTCAGGTGCCTGGCCGGCGGGGCCCTGGTCGCCGCCCCGCTGGCCCTGGCGTGGCCGCGGACCTACTCGCGCAAGGTGCGTTCGGCCGGGGCCTCGATGAGCCTGTTCCTGGCCTCGACGGTCCTCGTCGACTTCTGGCACGGCCAGACCGAGGCGCACTTCCACTTCTTCGTGATGATCGGCCTCGTCGCCCTCTACCAGGACTGGGTGCCCTTCGGGATCGGCCTGAGCATCGTCGTGGTCCACCACGGGCTCCTGGGCACCCTGGCGCCGAAGTACGTCTTCAGCCACCACGCCGCCATGGCCCACCCGTGGCGGTGGATGCTCGTGCACGCCGCGTTCGTGCTGGCCGCGAGCGTCACGCACCTGGCCTCCTGGCGGCTCAACGAGCAGCAGGGACTGCGCGACCCGCTGACGGGACTGGCGAACCGGACGCTCCTGAAGGAGTTCCTGGCGCGGGTGCTCTCGCGCCGCGAGGAGGTCGCGGTCCTGTTCGTCGATCTCGACGACTTCAAGAACGTCAACGACTCGCGCGGTCACGCCGCCGGTGACCAGCTCCTGCTGGCGGTCGCGCAGCGGCTGCGCTCCAGCGTGCGCGGCGGTGACCTCGTCGCCCGGCTCGGCGGGGACGAGTTCGCCGTCGTCGTCCACGGCGGCGAGGCCCCCGCGCGGCGCGTCGGGGAACGGTTCCTGGCGGCCCTGAGCCTGCCCGTCGACGTCGAGGGCCAGCCGGTCCACGTCCACGCCAGCCTCGGCACCGCCGACACCACGACGATGTGCGGCCGCCTCAGCGAGCTCGAGGGCGCCGACGAGCTCCTGCGCAACGCCGACCTGGCGATGTACTGGGCCAAGGCCGGCGGCAAGAACCGGCTCGTGGCGTACGCCGAAGGCATGTCCAAGGAGGCCCAGGACAAGGCCTCGCTGCGCGACGACCTCGCGGACGCGCTGGCCCGGGGGCAGTTCGAGGTCTTCTACCAGGCCACGATCGACTTCCGGAAGCACGAGACCGACTCCCGCGCCAAGAGCTACGAGGCGCTGCTGCGCTGGCGCCACCCCGAGCGGGGCATGGTCTCCCCGCTGGAGTTCGTGCCGCTGGCCGAGGCCAGCGGCGAGATCCTCGCGATCGGGGCCTGGGTGCTGCGCACCGCCACGGCGCAGGCGGCCACGTGGACGGCCGAGCGCGGCCACCCGGTCGGGGTCGCGGTGAACCTGTCGGCCGTCCAGCTCGGCACCGACGAGATCCTCACCGTCGTCAAGGACGCGTTGCGCGACAGCGGTCTGCGCCCGCACCAGCTGACGCTGGAGGTCACCGAGAGCGTCCTGGTCGGCGACCTGGAAGCCGTCTCGGCCCGCCTGGCGCAGCTGCGCGCCACCGGCGTCCTGGTCGCCATCGACGACTTCGGCACGGGGTACTCGAGCCTGTCGTACCTGCGCCGGCTGCCCGTCGACACGGTCAAGATCGACCGGTCGTTCATCAGCGACCTCGCCCTCGGCGGGTCGGCGACGACGCTGGTCTCGACCATCATCGAACTCGCCCGCAGCCTCGGCCTGGACGTCGTCGCCGAGGGCGTGGAGACCGAGCAGCAGGCCCAGGTGCTGCGCGACCTCAGCTGCACCTACGCGCAGGGGTTCCTGTACGCCCGGCCGCAGCCGGCTCAGGAGGTCTCGACGGAGGTCCCCGCGCTCGTCCCGGCGCTGGTCCCCGCACCGGCCGCGGAGGTCGTCCCCGCGATGGTCGCCGAGCCCAGCACCCGCGTCCCGCTGTAGACCGCGACCGTCTGGCCGGGGGCGACCCCGGTCAGCGGCGTGCGCAGCTGCACGTGCAGCTCGGGGCCGCGCAGCTCGGCCACGGCCGGCACGGGGTCGCCGTGGGCGCGGACCTGGACGTGGACCTCGACGGGGCCCTGCGGCGCGGGGCAGTTCCACACCGGGTCCACCGCGCGCAGCGCGGCCACCGCGAGCCGCTCGGCCGGGCCGACCGTGACCGTGCGGCGCACGGGCTCGATGCTCAGCACGTACCGGGGCCGGCCGTCGGGCGCGGGCCGGGAGATCCCCAGGCCCTTGCGCTGGCCGACGGTGAAGCCGTAGGTGCCGGAGTGGGTCCCGAGCACCTGCCCGTCCTCGTCCACGACCTCGCCGGGGACCTCACCGAGCTTGTCGGCCAGGAACCCGCGGGTGTCGCCGTCGGGGATGAAGCAGATGTCGTGGCTGTCGGGCTTGTGCGCCACGGGCAGCCCGCGGCGCTCGGCCTCCGCGCGGACCTGCGCCTTCGTCGGCGCGTCCCCGAGGGGGAACATCGCGTGGGCGACCTGGTCGGCGTCCAGGACGGCCAGCACGTACGACTGGTCCTTGGCCGCGTCGGCGGCCCGGTGCAGCTCGGCGGTGCCGTCGGAGCCGGTGAGCACCCGGGCGTAGTGGCCGGTGGCGACCGCGTCGAACCCCAGGGCGATCCCCTTGTCCAGCAGCGCCGCGAACTTGATGCGCTCGTTGCAGCGCACGCACGGGTTCGGGGTGCGGCCGGCGGCGTACTCGGCGACGAAGTCCTCCACGACGTCCTCGACGAAGTCGTCGGACAGGTCCCAGACGTAGAACGGGATGCCCAGCAGGTCCGCCGCGCGGCGCGCGTCCAGGGAGTCCTCGATGGTGCAGCAGCCCCGCGACCCCGTCCGCAGGGTCCCGGGGTTGCGGTTCAGGGCCATGTGGACGCCGACGACCTCGTGGCCGGCGTCGACGGCGCGCGCGGCGGCGACCGCGGAGTCGACCCCTCCGCTCATGGCGGCCAGGACACGCATCAGGACACTCCTCCGGCGAGGGATCGGGGACGGCGGCGGGACCGGTCGGTCCGGGAGCTGCGGGCGCGGCGCGCGCGCTCGACGGCCGGGCCGATGGCCGCCAGCGCGGCGTCGACGTCGGCGTCGGTGGAGTTCCAGCCGAGGGAGAACCGCAGCGCCCCCGCGGCCTCCTCGGCGTCCAGCCCCATCGCGAGCAGGACGTGGCTGGGCTGGGGCACCCCGGCCTGGCAGGCCGAGCCCGTCGAGCACTCCACGCCGGCGGCGTCCAGCAGGTACGTCAGGGAGTCGCCCTCGCAGCCGGCGAACGTGACGTGCGCGTTGCCGGGCAGCCTGCCCGCGCCCGGACGGGCCCCGCGCACGACGGCCCCGGGGACCTGCGTGAGGCCGGCCAGCAGGCGGTCGCGCAGCCCCGCGAGCCGGCGGGCCTCGGTGGGCAGGTCGGCCACGGCCGCCGTCAGGGCCGCGGCGCTCGCGGCGGCCCCGGCCGCGTCGAGCGTGCCCGAGCGAACCCCGAGCTCCTGACCCCCGCCGTGCTGCAGCGGGACGAGGGACGTCCCCCGCTTCACGAGGAGGGCCCCGGTGCCCACGGGACCGCCGAACTTGTGCGCCGACAGGGACAGCAGGTCCGCCCCCGAGGCGGCGAAGTCGACGGGCAGGTGCCCGACGGCCTGCACGGCGTCGGTGTGCAGCGGGACCCCGGCGGCGTGGGCCAGCTCGGCCGCCCGGGCGACGGGCTGCACCGTCCCGACCTCGTTGTTGGCCCACATGAGCGAGACGAGGGCGACGTCGTCGCCCACCAGCGCCGCCTCCAGGGCGGCCAGGTCGAGCAGGCCGGTGCCGTCGACGGGCAGCCACGTGACCTCGACACCCTCGCGGGCCTGCAGGTGCTCGACGCAGTCCAGGACGGCGTGGTGCTCGGTGGCGGCCAGCAGGACCCGCCGGCGCACCGGGTCGGCGTCGCGCCGCGCGCGGAGGAGCCCCGTCAGGGCCAGGTTGTCGCTCTCGGTGCCGCCGGAGGTCCACACGACCTCCCCCGCGCGCGCCCCCAGCGCCGCGGCCAGCGCCTCCCGGCTCTCCTCGACGACCACGCGGGCGCGGCGGCCGGCCGAGTGCAGCGACGACGGGTTGCCCGCCCCGCGCGCCGCCTGCGCGACCAGGGCGTCGAGCGCCTCGGGCCGCAGGGCGGTCGTCGAGGCGTGGTCCAGGTAGGCCGCCGTCACACCCCCGAGTCTAAGGAGCTGGCAGACTGCGGCGGTGCCCGTCCCGACGCCCGCCCCCACCCGGAGCCACCCCCTGGGGGTGACGCCACGTGACGCCGAGCACGGCGGCGGGGCCGACGTCGCCGTCCTGGCCGTGCACGCCGACGCCGTCGAGGTGTGCGTCTTCGCCGCCGACGGCGGCGAGACCCGCACGAGGCTGCCGGACGTGGAGCTCGGCGTCTGGCACGGGCACGTGCCCGACCTGGTCGCCGGGTCCCGCTACGGCCTGCGCGTCCACGGCCGCTGGGACCCCGAGCGCGGGCTGCGGCACAACCCGGCCAAGCTGCTGCTGGACCCGTACGCGCGCGGCGTCGAGGGCGAGGTGGCCCTGGTGCCGGAGATCTTCGGGCACACCGTGGACGCGGGCTTCGAGGGTGACCTCGCCGTCGCCGACGACCGCGACAGCGCCCCCTTCGTCCCCCGCGGGGTCGTGCTGGGCGACCTGCCCGCCGGCCTGCGGGTGCGCCCCGACGAGCGCCCGCACGTGCCGTGGGCCGACACGGTCGTCTACGAGGCCCACGTGCGCGGGCTGACGCAGCAGTTCCCCGAGGTGCCCGCGGACGAACGCGGCACCTACGCGGCGCTGGCCCACCCCGCCGTCCTGGACCACCTGCGCTCCCTCGGGGTCACGACGCTCGAACTGCTGCCGATCCACGCCAGCACGTCCGAGATCGCCCTGCGCCGGCGGGGGCTGTCGAACTACTGGGGGTACAACACCCTGGGCTTCAACGCCCCGCACGCCGGGTACGCGACGGCCGCCGCGCGCGCCGCCGGGCCCGAGGCGGTGCGGACCGAGTTCCGGCGCGCGGTGCAGGCCCTGCACGCCGCGGGCGTCGAGGTCCTGCTCGACGTCGTCTACAACCACACGTGCGAGGAGGGCCCCGACGGCCCGCACCTGTCGCTGCGCGGCCTGGACGACGCCACCTACTACCTGCGCGACGCCGGCGGGCGGCCCTTCGACGTCACCGGCTGCGGGAACTCCCTCGACTTCGCCGAGCACCGCGTCGTGCAGTTCGCGCTGGACTCGCTGCGGTACTGGGTCGGCGAGTACGGCGTCGACGGTTTCCGCTTCGACCTCATGACGACCCTGGCCCGGGGCCGCGACGGGTTCACCCCGGACCACCCGTTCCTCGTGGCGCTCGCCGCCGACCCCGTCCTGGCCGGCACCAAGCTCGTCGCCGAGCCCTGGGACGTGGGGCCGTTCGGCTGGCGGACCGGGCAGTTCCCGCAACCCCTGCACGAGTGGAACGACCGGTACCGCGACGGGGTCCGCCGGTTCTGGCTGACCGACGCGCGCGAGATCGCCTTCGGCCACTCCGCACCCGTCGCCGCCGGCCGGGGGCTGCGCGAGTTCGCGACGCGGTTCGCGGGTTCGGCCGACACCTTCGACGTCCAGCGCGGCCGGCTGACCAGCGTCAACTTCGTGACCGCCCACGACGGTTTCTGCCTGGCCGACCTCGTCGCGTTCGACCGCAAGCACAACGAGGCCAACGGCGAGGGCAACCGCGACGGCTCCGACGGCGACACGAGCTGGAACCACGGCGTCGAGGGCGACACGTCCGACGCCACCGTCCTGGAACTGCGCCGGCGCAGCATCCGGAACCTGTTCGCGACGCTCGTGCTGTCCTCGGGCGTCCCGATGATCACCGCGGGCGACGAGTTCGGCCGCAGCCAGGGCGGTAACAACAACGCCTACTGCCAGGACAACGAGGTCAGCTGGCTGGACTGGAAGCTCGAGGACTGGCAGACCGAGCTCCTCGACGACGTCCGCGAGCTGCTGGCCCTGCGGCGGCGCTACCCCGTGCTGCGCGAGGCCGGGGTGCGGCGCGGGTCGCCCGTGCGCGAGCAGCGCCAGGACCTGCTGTGGTACTCCGAGGACGGCGGGCAGATGACCGTGGAGCAGTGGCACGAACCGGACCGCAGGATCCTGCAGGTCCTCGTCGACGGGCGCGACCGCGGCCAGGAGTCCGTGCTCGTCGTCGTCAACGGCGGCCCCCGCCAGCTCGACGTCACGCTGCCGGCCGTGGAGGGGCTGCCCACGTTCCACCCGCGGTGGGCCTCGACCCCGGACCGCCGGCGCCGGGTGGCCCCGGCGGGCACGTCGCTGCGGGTCGCCCCGTGGTCGGTGCGGGTGCTGGCCTCCTCCTGAGCCGTCCGTGACTCCCCTGGTCCTCGTCCCCGGGGTCGGGTGCGGCACCTCGCAGTTCCGGCGACTGCTGCCCGGGCTGGGCGGTCTCGACGTGCACCCGGTGGAACTGCCCGGCCACCGCGGCGCACCGCCGCTGCCGGAGGCGTCGCTGGAGGCCGTCGCCGCACGGGTCGGCGAGCAGGTGCCGGCGGGTTCGGTGCTCGCCGGCCACAGCACCGGCGGGGTGGTGGGGCTCCTGGTCGCCGTGCGGCACCCCGGCCTGCTGTCCGGCCTGGTGCTGCTGGACGCCAACCTCCCGGTGACCGCGGACGCCCTGGCGCGCAAGACGTCCCGGGCCGCGGCGGTGCTCGGCCCGAGGTGGCGCCGCGTCCTGGAGGAGTCGATGCGGACCTCGTGGGGCCCGCGGGAGCCGCAGCTGCGCGAGGAGGTCGTGGCGGGGATCCTCGCCACCCCCGAGGCGGCGCTGCGCCCGCTGTGGCACGACGTGCTGGCCCTGGACCCGGTGCCGCTGCTGCGGGAGCTGAGCGTGCCCACCGCGTACGTGCGCTCGAGCCGCGACGTGGACCTCGACGCCCTGCGGGCGCTGAACCCCCTGGTCCACGGGGTCGACCTGCGCGGCCTGCAGCCGGGTCACTGGCCGCACCTGACCGAGCCGGCCGCCGTCCTCGACGCCCTGCGCGGGTTCCTGGCGCAGCCGTAGCCTGCGAGGGTGACGAGGACGACACGGCGGACCCTGCTGGCCGCTGCGCTGGGCGGGCCGCTGCTCGCCGGCTGCCGGGACTCCGCCCCCCGCGCGTCTCCCACCCCCGCACGGCACGGCTGGACGCAGCTGCCCGCGGCCCCCCTCGCCCCGCCGGGGCTGCGGGCCGGGCTGGCCGCCGTCTGGACGGGCGAGGAGGTCCTGGTGTGGGGCGGTTCCTCCCCCCGGGCCGACGGGTGCGCCGTCGCCGTGTGCGCCGACGGGGCGTCGTGGCGCCCCGTCGGGGGTCGGGACCGGGCCGCCGGGTCCTGGACCGCGCTGCCTCCCGCCCCGCTGCAGGCGCGCAGCGGGGCCCGGCTGCACTGGACCGGTTCCGAGGCCGTGCTGGTCGGTGGCCTGGACCCGTGGGCCCGCTGCGAGTCCCGGCCGGCGGGCCGGCTCGACGTCGCCGCGTTCTCCCCCGCCACGCGGTCCTGGCGGGCGCTGCCGCCGTTGCCGTGGCCGGAGGGGACCGTCGTCGACGCGAGCGCGTGGACGCCCCGCGGGCTGCTGGTGTGGTCGGTCAGCGCGGGGGCGTGGTCGCTGCCGGCGGGCGGGGCCTCCTGGGCAGAGCTGCCGGACCCGCCGGTGGCCCGCGGCGACGCCTCGGCCTACGCCGGGGTGCAGGACGTCTGGACCGGGACGGAGTGGGTGCTGCTGGGGGGTGCGTACACGCCCGACCCCGTCCCCCTGGGCCTGGCCCTGGACCCGGCCACGTCCTCCTGGCGCGTGCTGGACCGGGGGCCGGTCCGCACCCCGGACGTGGCGGTGGCGTGGACCGGGACCGAACTCCTGGCCTTCGACGCCACCGCCGGGCTCAGCCGCCTCGCCCCGGCGACCGGCCGGTGGACCGGGGCCGCGCGAGGACCCCTGGACGGGCTCGGAGGCCCGCTCGGCGGCCCGGCGCTGGGCTGGACCGGGACGGAACTGCTCGTCTGGGGCGGTTCGCGCAACGCCCGCGACGGGTCGAGGTGCTTCGACGGCGTCGGGGTGGAGGAGTCGGAGCTCGCGTACGGCGGCGCGTGCAACCCGGCGACGGGGCCGCTGGCCGCGGCCTACGACCCCGCCCGGGACACGTGGCGTCCGCTGGCCGACGGACCGTGGCAGCGGCGCACGGGCAGCTGCGCGGTGTGGACCGGGACGGGCCTGTTCCTCGGCGGCGGGGTCGACCTGGAGGAGCAGCGGGCCGGTGGCGGCCCGCCCTTCGCCGACCACGCCGACCAGGCGTTCGCGGTGCTCGACCCGTCCGCGTGACGGCCGGCGGCGGCGCCGCCGTGGCCCCGACCCGCGCGTTCCCACCCGCCCGCACGACGCGGGCGGGAACGCGGGACTCGACGCGGCCCCCGCCGGTCCGGCCGCAGACGAGGGTCAGGCGTTGACCACCAGCCCCAGTTCGGCCGCGGTCGCCAGGCCCGCGTGCCGCGGGAGGATCCGCACGGTGTACCCGAACGGCCCGGTCTGACGCAGGGAGAACTCCCCCTCGAACCGGTGCCGGCCGTCGCCGAACGACTCGGCGGGTTCGAGGCGCACCGTGCCCGACGGCCGCAGCTCGTCGGACTCGCTGACGCGGCCGTGGACGACCTGCACCTCGACGTCGTCGACGGACAGGTCCCCGAGGGACACGAAACCCCGCACGTGCACGACGTCGCCGACCTGGGCGGAGTCGCCGACGCCTGAGGACTCGACGTGGTCGACGCGCACCGCGGGCCAGGCGCTGCGCACGCCGGCCTTCCAGCGGGCGAGGTCCCTGGCCCCCGCGGCCGTGGACGCCACGGCGGCACGGCCGGCCTTGGCGGCGGGGACGTACAACTGCTCGACGTAGTCGGTCACCATCCGGCTGGCGAGGACCTTCGGGCCCAGCGAGGCCAGGGTGTGCCGCACCATCTCCAGCCAGCGCGCGGGCAGCCCCCGCTCGTCGCGGTCGTAGAACCGCGCCGCGACGGAGTTCTCGACGAGGTCGTACAGCGCGGCGGCCTCGAGGTCGTCGCGGTGGTCGGGGTCGTCGACGCCGTCGGCGGTCGGGATGGCCCAGCCGTTCCCGCCGTCGTACCACTCGTCCCACCAGCCGTCGAGGATCGACAGGTTCAGCCCGCCGTTGAGCGCGGCCTTCATGCCCGAGGTCCCGCACGCCTCGAACGGCCGCAGCGGGTTGTTGAGCCACACGTCGCAGCCCGGGTACAGCGACAGCGCCATGGTGATGTCGTAGTTCGGCAGGAACACGATGCGGTGCCGCACCTCGGGGTCGTCGGCGAACCGGACCATCTGCTGGATGAGCCGCTTGCCCGTCTCGTCCGCGGGGTGGGACTTGCCGGCGATGACGAGCTGGACGGGGCGCTGGGGGTGCAGCAGCAACGACTTCAGCCGCTCGGGGTCGCGCAGCATGAGCGTCAGGCGCTTGTACGTCGGGACGCGCCGGGCGAAGCCGATGGTCAGGACGTCGGGGTCGAGGACCTCCTTGGTCCAGGCCAGTTCCGCCTCCGAGGCCCCGCGCTGCAGCCAGGACAGCTTCAGGCGGCGGCGGGCGTCGTCGACGAGCCGGCCGCGCAGGACCCGGCGCGTGCGCCAGATCTCCTCGTCCGGCACCTGGCCGACCTTCTCGAACCCCAGCCCGTCGCGCGGCAGTTCGGGCCCGATGTACTGCTTGCCCATCGAGATCACCTCGGGGGCGACCCAGGTGGGGGCGTGCACGCCGTTGGTGATGGAGCTGATCGGCACCTCGGGGGCGTCGAAACCGGGCCACAACCCGTCGAACATGCCGCGGCTGACGGCGCCGTGCAGCTGGGACACGCCGTTGGCGCGCTGGGCGAGGCGCAACCCCATGACGGCCATGTTGAAGACGTTCGGGTCCCCACCGGGGTAGTCCTCGGCACCGAGGGCGAGGATGCGCTCGACGGGCACGCCCGGCAGCGGGTTGTCACCGCCGAAGTAGAGGCCGATCTGGTCGCGGCCGAACCGGTCGATGCCGGCCGGGACGGGGGTGTGGGTCGTGAACACCGTCGCGGCGCGCACCGCCTCGAGGGCCTCGTCGAACGTCAGCCCGCGCTCGACCTGCTCGCGGATGCGCTCGACGGACAGGAAACCCGCGTGCCCCTCGTTGGTGTGGTACACCTCCGGTTCCGGCGCGCCGGTCAGCCGGGACCAGGTGCGCAGCGCGCGGACCCCGCCGATGCCGCACAGCAGTTCCTGCTGCAGCCGGTGCTCCCCGCCGCCGCCGTACAACCGGTCGGTGACCCCGCGGGCGGCCTCGTCGTTCTCCTCGACGTCGGAGTCCAGCAGCAGCAACGGCACCCGGCCGACCTGTGCCTTCCAGACCTGCGCGTGCAGGCGCCGCCCGCCGGGCAGGTCGACGGACACCTTCGCGGGGCTGCCGTCGGGCTCGCGCAGCAGCGCCAGCGGCAGGCCGTCGGGGTCCAGCACGGGGTACGTCTCCTGCTGCCAGCCGTCGCGCGACAGCGACTGCTTGAAGTAGCCCGTCGCGTAGAACAGGCCGACGCCGACGACGGGCACGGCCAGGTCGCTGGCGGACTTCAGGTGGTCCCCGGCCAGGATCCCCAGGCCCCCGGAGTACTGGGGCAGGGCACCGGTGATGCCGAACTCCATCGAGAAGTAGGCCACCGCGGCGGGGGCGTCGGCCCCCAGACCGGCGTACCAGCCGGGACGCGACAGGTACGCCTGCAGGTCGGCGGCCGTGGTGCGCACCCGCTCGACGAACCGCGCGTCCGCCGCGAGCGCGTCGAGGCGCTCGGTGCTCAGCGCCCCCAGCAGCGCCCCCGGTTCGCGGTGCACGGCCACCCAGGCCACGGGATCCATCGACTCGAACAGGTCCCGCGTGGGCTTGTGCCACGACCAGCGCAGGTTGCTCGCCAGCTCCCCCAGCGGCGCCAGCGGCGCGGGGAGCACGGTCCGGACGGTGAAGCGCCTGATAGCTCTCACGGCGCCGACCATAGACCGGTGATCACCGCCGCGCGACGCTTTCGGCCGCAGCCGGGCGATCGGCCCCCCGCAGCCCCACCCCCCGGACGCTCCCGCGCGACGAGCGGCCCCCTGCTCGGTAGGTTCGCCCCGTGACGATCGACCGAGACCTCACCGACGACACGCTGACCGTGAGCCGCAGCACTCCGAGCACCCCGGTGGTCGGGCGCATCCCCGTGCTCGACGTCCAACCCGTCGTCGACGGCGGGCGCTGGCCGTCGCAGGCGGTCCCGGGTGAACTGATCCCCGTGCGGGCCGTCGTCTTCCGCGAGGGCCACGACGCCGTCGCCGCCACGGCGGTCCTGGTGCGCCCCGACGGCACCGACGGGCCCAGCGCCCGGATGGACCAGGAGAACGCCGGCCTGAGCACCTGGACCGCGACGCTGTCCCCCGACACCGAGGGGCTGTGGGGGCTGCGCGTCGAGGGCTGGTCGGACCCCTACGGCACTTGGGACCACGACGCCACGATCAAGGTCGAGGCCGGGGTGGACGTCGCGCTCATGCTCGAGGAGGGCGCCCGGCTGCTCGAGCGCGCCGCCACCGTCGCGGGGCGCACCGCCGAGGACGCGGCGGTGCTGCACGAGGCCGCCACCGCCCTGCGCGACACCTCCCGCGGTGACCACGAACGGCTCGACGCCGGCCGCAGCGACGCCGTGCGGGCCGTCCTGGACCGGTTGCCGGTGCGGGAGATGGTCAGCCCGTCGGCGACGTACCCCGTGCGCGTCGAGCGCACGCTCGCGGCGTTCAGCGCCTGGTACGAGTTCTTCCCCCGCTCGGAGGGCGCGTACTGGGACGAGGAGGCGCAGCACTGGGTCTCGGGCACCTTCCGCACCGCCGCCGAGCGGCTCCCGGCGATCAAGGAGATGGGTTTCGACATCGCCTACCTGACGCCGATCCACCCCATCGGCCGGATCAACCGCAAGGGCCCGAACAACACCCTGACGGCCGGGCCCCTGGACCCGGGCTCGCCGTACGCGATCGGTGCCGCCGAGGGCGGGCACGACGCCCTGCACCCCGACCTCGGCACGTTCGAGGACTTCGACTTCTTTGTCGGACGGGCCAGGGAGCTCGGCCTCGAGGTCGCCATGGACATCGCGCTGCAGTGCGCGCCGGACCACCCGTGGGTCACCGAGCACCCCGAGTGGTTCACCACGCGCGCCGACGGCTCCATCGCCTACGCCGAGAACCCCCCGAAGAAGTACCAGGACATCTACCCGCTGAACTTCGACAACGACCCGGCCGGGATCTACGCCGAGGTCAAGCGGATGGTCCTGCTGTGGGTCGAGCACGGCGTGACGCTGTTCCGCGTCGACAACCCGCACACCAAACCCGTCGAGTTCTGGGAGTGGCTCATCGCGGAGGTCAACGCCGAGCACCCCGAGGTCGTCTGGCTGGCCGAGGCGTTCACGAAACCCGCGATGATGCACACGCTGGCCAAGGTCGGCTTCCAGCAGTCGTACTCCTACTTCGCGTGGCGCAACCAGGCGTGGGAGCTGCGCGAGTACCTGCAGCAGCTCACGACCGAGTCGGCGCACTACATGATCCCGAACTTCTGGCCGACGACGCACGACATCCTGACGCCCACCATGCAGTACGGCGGGCCGCCGGTGTTCAAGCTGCGCGCCGTGCTCGCGGCCCTGCTCTCGCCGTCGTGGGGCGTCTACACCGGCTACGAGCTCGTCGAGCACGCCGCCCGGCCCGGCGCCGAGGAGCAGCTCGACAACGAGAAGTACCAGTACCGTCCCCGGGACTTCGCCAAGGCCGAGCGCGAGGGCTGGTCCCTGGCCCCGTACCTGGGCAGGCTGAACTGGATCCGCAACCACCACCCCGCTCTGCAGCAGCTGCGGGGCACCACGTTCCACGCCACCGACGACGAGAACGTCCTCGCGTTCACGCGCCGTCGCGTCGAGCTCGACGGCACCGAGGACCTCGTGGTCGTCGTCGTCAACCTCGACCCGCACGCGGCGCGCGAGACGACGGTGCACCTCGACATGGCGGCCCTGGGCCGGCAGTGGTGGGAGACGTTCACGGTCGTCGACGAGATCACCGGCGCGCGGTACGAGTGGGGCGAGAACAACTACGTCCGCCTCGACCCGTACGTCGAGCCCGCCCACGTCTTCCGCGTCGAGGCCTGAGCCGTGGGAGTTCCCGTCGTGACGTCCAAGGCCTCCGACGAGGCCGTCGCCGAGCTCCTGCGCGAGTGGGCCCCCCGGCAGCGGTGGTTCGCCCACAAGGGCGTCCTCGCCCACGTCCAGCGCATCGAGCGCACCCCGCTCGACGAGGGCGGGGTGGCGCAGCTGGTTGCCCTGACCGTCCGTTCCGGCGAGGGGCACGACGCCGCGCACACCGTCTACTCCGTGCCGATCTCGGTGCGCCCGGCCCCGGACCCGGACCTGGCGCACGCCCTGGTCGGGGAACTGCCCGACGTCGACGGGGCCCCGGCGTGGATCTACGACGGTCCGCACGACCCGACGTGGACGCGGGCCCTGCTGACCCTGGTGGCCGCCGAGGAGGGGGCGGGGTCGACGACGTTCGGCGTCCACGGCCACAGCGCCGAGGGCGGCCTGCCCGTCCCCGCGGGGCTGCGGACCAAGGTCCTGTCCGGCGAGCAGTCGAACACCTCGATCGTGGTCTCGGCCGACGAGGGCGAGACACCGCTCATCGCCAAGGTGTTCCGGGTGCTGTCCGCGGGCGACAACCCCGACGTCGTCGTGCAGACCGCGCTGGCCGACGCCGGCTGCGGCCGGGTCCCCCGTCCCTCGGGGTGGGTGGACGGGCAGTGGACCGGCACCGACGGGTCGCTCGCCGTGGGCCACTTCGCGCACGTCACCGAGTTCCTCGCCGGTTCGCAGGACGCCTGGCGGGTCGCGACGGCCGCCGTCGAGCAGGGTCGGGACTTCAGCGCGCAGGCGCGGGAACTGGGCCGGGCCACGGCCGAGGTCCACGCCGTCCTCGCCGCCGAGCTGCCCACCGAACCGGCCACGCCCGAGCGGCTGGCGGCGCTGGCCGACGGACTGCTGGAGCGCGTGGCGTGGGCGTGCACGGCCGTCCCGGCGCTGCACGACGTGGCCGCCGCCGCCCGCGCCCGCGTCGACGCCGTCCGGCACGTCACGCACGCCCCTGCGCTGCAACGGGTCCACGGCGACTACCACCTCGGGCAGGTGCTGCACTCGGCCGCCCGCGGCTGGGTGCTGCTGGACTTCGAGGGCGAGCCGCTGCGGCCGCTGGCCGAGCGCAGCCTGCCGGACCTCGCGCTGCGCGACGTCGCGGGGATGCTGCGCTCCTTCGACTACGCGGCCTCCACGGTCCCCGAGCCGGGGACCTGGGGCGCGCGGTGCCGGGAGGCCTTCCTCGACGGGTACAGCGCCGTCGCGGGATCCGACCCCCGCACCGGCGACCAGGCGGTGCTGCTGGCGGCGCTCGAACTGGACAAGGCCCTGTACGAGGTGGTCTACGAAGCGCGCAACCGGCCCGACTGGCTGCGCATCCCGCTGGACGCCGTCCACCGGTTGCTGTCCGACCCGTCCTGAGAGGCGGGTCCCCGACGATCACGGGAGACTCACACGCATGACCGGTCAAGCCATCGTCCCCCGCCCTGTCGACGCCGACGACCTGGCCCGGGCCGCCGCCGGCGCGCACTGGTCCCCGCACTCGGTCCTCGGCGCGCACGCGCACGACGGCGGTGTCACCTACCGCGTCCTGAAGCCGTTCGCCTCCGCGGTCACGGTCCTCACCGAGGACGGCTCGCGCGTCGGGCTCGTCCACGAGTACGACGGGGTGTGGGTCGGGGTCCGCCCGGACAGCGCCGTCGGCGACTACCGGGTCGAGGTCACCTACCCCGACGCCGAACCCCTCGTGGTGGACGACCCCTACCGCTTCCTGCCCACCGTGGGTGAGGTCGACCTGCACCTCATCGGCGAAGGCCGGCACGAGGAGCTGTGGAACGTCCTCGGCTCGCACGTCAAGCGCTGGAAGGGCCCGCTGGGCCCGGTCGAGGGCACCTCGTTCGCCGTGTGGGCGCCCAACGCCCGCGCGGTGCGCGTCGTCGGCGACCACAACCACTGGAACGGGCGCGGCGAGGGCATGCGCTCGCTCGGCTCGTCCGGCGTGTGGGAGGTCTTCCTGCCCGGGGTGGGGCTCGGTTCGCGCTACAAGTACGAGATCCTCGGCGCCGACGGGCACTGGCGGCAGAAGGCCGACCCGATGGCCCAGTACAGCGAGGTCCCGCCCGCGACGGCCTCGGTCGTCACCGAGAGCAGCTACGAGTGGAACGACGCCGACTGGCTCGAGCAGCGGGCGGCGAAGGTCGCCCAGGACGGGCCGGTCTCCATCTACGAGGTGCACCTGGGGTCCTGGAAGCAGGGTCTGAGCTACACCGAGCTCGCGACCGAGCTCGTCGACTACGTGAAGGCCACGGGGTTCACGCACGTCGAGTTCCTGCCCGTCATGGAGCACCCCTTCGGCGGGTCGTGGGGCTACCAGGTGACGGGGTACTTCGCCCCGACGTCGCGGTTCGGCTCCCCCGACGAGCTGCGCTTCCTCATCGACTCCCTGCACCGGGCCGGCATCGGCGTCATCATCGACTGGGTCCCCGGCCACTTCCCCAAGGACGAGTTCGCCCTGGCCCGCTTCGACGGGACCGCGCTGTACGAGCACCCGGACCCGCGCCTGGGCGAGCACATGGACTGGGGCACCTACATCCCCAACTTCGGCCGCAGCGAGGTCCGCAACTTCCTCGTCGCCTCCGGGCTGTACTGGCTGGAGGAGTTCCACGCCGACGGCCTGCGGGTCGACGCCGTGGCCTCGATGCTGTACCTGGACTACTCCCGCAACGAGGGTGAGTGGGTCCCGAACCGCTACGGCGGCCGGGAGAACCTCGAGGCGATCTCGTTCCTGCAGGAGGCCAACGCCACGGCCTACAAGCGCACCCCCGGCATCATGATGATCGCCGAGGAGTCCACCGCGTACCCGGGCGTCACCGCGCCCACGAGCGGCGGCGGGCTCGGCTTCGGGCTGAAGTGGAACATGGGCTGGATGCACGACTCGCTGCGGTACATCAGCGAGGACCCCGTGAACCGGCAGTGGCACCACGGCGAGCTGACGTTCAGCCTGGTGTACGCGTTCAGCGAGAACTTCACGCTGCCGATCTCGCACGACGAGGTCGTGCACGGCAAGGGGTCGCTGCTGCGCAAGATGCCCGGCGACCGCTGGCAGCAGCTCGCCAACGTCCGCGCCTACCTGGCCTACATGTGGTCCCACCCCGGCAAGCAGCTGCTGTTCATGGGGGCCGAGCTCGGGCAGGAGTCGGAGTGGTCCGAGGCCCGGTCGCTGGACTGGTGGCTGCTGGACACGCCGTGGCACAAGGGGCTGCACCACCTGGTCTCGCAGCTGAACGCCGTCTACAAGGACCGTCCAGAGCTGTGGTCCGACGACTTCCGGTCCGAGGGCTTCCAGTGGATCGACGGCGGCGACAACCTGCGCAATGTCCTCTCCTACGTCCGCTGGAGCACTGACCGCAAGCCGCTCGTGGCGGTCTGCAACTTCTCCGGGTCGGCGTACGAGGACTTCCGGGTCGGGCTGCCGCAGCCGGGGGCCTGGCGAGAGGTCCTCAACACCGACGCCGAGGAGTTCGCCGGCTCCGGGGTCGTCAACACCGGGACGCTCGAGGCCGAGCAGATGGCCTGGAACGGCCAGGAGTTCTCCACCGCGCTGCGGGTGCCGCCGCTGGGTGTCACCTGGCTCGTCCCGGCCTGATCCGTCTGTCCCCCCGCCCGCCCCGAGCTCACCCGGGCGTCGGCGTCACGCGAAGGCGTCGACGCCCGTGAGTTCGGCCGACAGCGCCCACAGGCGTGCCGCGGCCTCGGGGTCGGTGGCGTGCGGGGCGACGCCGGCGGTGAACGGCGGCCGGTCGGCGTCGACGGGCAGCGCGATGTCGCAGTCCTCGCAGAACACGCCCCCCAGCCCGTCCAGCCGCGGGCTCGTGGCGGCCCACACCTCGGTCGCCGCCCCCGCGGCGGGGGTCTTGAACCCCTCCATCAGCTCGTTGCCGTCTTCGTCGATCCAGCCGGCGGCGACCATCTCCTCGCGGGGCAGGTGACGCTGCAGCGGGGTGAGGATGCCGCCGGGGTGCATCGAGAAGGTCCGGACCCCCTGCGGCGCGGCGAGGGTGTCGAGGTGCAGCGCGAACAGGGCGTTGGCCGTCTTGGCCTGGCCGTACGCCTCCCACTTGTCGTAGTCACCGCGGGTGAACATCGGGTCCTCGAAGCGGATGCCCGAGCGGTGGTGGGCCGAGCTCGACAACGAGACCACGCGACCGCCCCCGGCGGCGAGAGCGGGCCAGAGCCGGTTGACGAGGGCGTAGTGCCCCAGGTGGTTCGTGCCGAACTGCGCCTCCCAGCCCCGCGCCAGGCGGGTCTCGGGGCAGGCCATGATCCCGGCGTTGCCGATGAAGGCGTGGATCGGACGCCCCGAGGCGAGGAACTCCTGCGCGAACCGGGCGACGCTGTCCTGGTCCCCGAGGTCGAGTTCGGCGACCTCGGTGCGCTCGATCCCGGCGAGCTCGGCGGCGGCGCGCTCGGGACGACGGGCGGGGACCACGACGTGGGCCCCGGCGGCGGTCAGGGCGCGGGTGGCTTCCAGGCCGATCCCGGAGTAGCCGCCGGTGAGGACGACGGTGCGGCCGGTGAGGTCGATCCCGGCGAGGACCTCCGTCGCGGTGGAGTCGTGACCGAAACCGGAACCGACGGGTCGTTGTGGCGTCATGCCGTGAACGCTAGGACCTGGAGCGCGCTCCAGGTCAACCCCCGGGGGGGCGGGGCTGCTCCCCCACCCCCCGCAGGTCGTGGGGGTCAGGCCAGGCCGTTGGCCGACAGGAACGCCTTGGCCACCGTGGCGGAGTCCTGCTTGTCCACCTGGACCTTGGACAGGTACTCGGTGAGGTTCTCGGTCGTCAGCTTGGCCGAGAACGCGTTGAGCGCGGAGGCGATCGTGTCGTTGCTCTTCGAGGACCGGATGAGCGGCAGCACGTTCTGGGCCAGGAACAGGTTCTTGGGGTCCTCCAGGACCGTGAACTTGTTCGTCGTGATGGCCGAGTCGGTGGTGAAGATGTTGCCGACCTGGATGGTGCCGTCCTTGAGCGCCCCGACGGTCAGCGGGCCGCCCGGGTCGAGGGACTTGAACTCCTTGAACTCGACGCCGTACAGCTCCTTGAGCCCGACCAGGCCCTGGTAGCGCTTGACGAACTCCGGGCCGCCGCCGGCGACGAGGTCCTTGGCCACCGGTGCCAGGTCGGCGATGCTCTTGAGGTTGTACTTCGACGCGGTGTCGGAGCTGACCGACAGGGAGTCCTTGTCCTCGGCGGCCGCCTGGTCCAGGACCTCCAGTCCCGAGGGCAGCTTGGGCTTGAGCGCGTCCAGCACCTGCTCAGGGCTGGACACCCCCTGGGGCGCGTCGCCCTTGAGGTAGTACGCCAGCAGCGCGCCGTTGTACTCCGGCAGCAGGTCGATGGACCCGTCGTCCAGGGCCTTGAGGTAGAGCTCACGGGCGCCGATGTTGAACTTGCGCTCGACCTTGACGCCCTTGCCCTCGAGGACCTGGGCGTACATCTCGGCGATGAGCTCGCTCTCAGGGAAGTTCGCGGACCCGATGATGACCGAGCTGGAGTCGGCCGAACCGCTCGTGGTGCTGCTGGAGGTGCTGCTCAGCGGGTCGCCGCCTCCGCCGCACGCGGCCAACCCCGCGGTCACGGAGCCCAGGAGGGCGAGGCCGAGGAGGTTCCTGCGGTTCATGACGTGCCTTTCGACGAGCCTGCACTGATGAGTTCTTCGTCCGGGATCGCCCCGGACTCTGCCACGGATCGCGTTCCCCGTGCGCGCTTCAACCCGCGGCCGGTGAGTCCGGGTGAGACGGCGTAGCGCTGGACCAGGCCCAGGAGCAGGTCCAGCACGATGGCCAGCACCGCGACGACGACCGCCCCGGCGACCATCTGGCCGTAGTCGTTGAGGGCCAGCCCGTCGACCAGCAGTCGTCCCAGCCCGCTGCCCCCGACGTAGGCGGCCACCGTCGCGGTCGCCACGACCTGCAGCACCGCGGCCCGGATCCCGCCGAAGACCACGGGCAACGCGATCGGGAGCTCGACGCGGAACAGCACCTGGGTGGAGCTCATGCCCATTCCCTTGGCCGCGTCGACGGCGTTCTGGTCCACCGAGCGCAGCCCCGCGTACGTGGAGGTGAGGATCGGGGGGATCACGAGGACGACCAGGGCGATGAGGACGGGGGTGAACCCCAGACCCATGAGCACGACGAGCAGGCTCAGCAGCCCCAGGGTCGGCAGGGACCGCCCCGCGTTGCCGGCGTTGATGGCCAGGAACGAGCCCCTGCCCGTGTGCCCGATGAGCAGACCCAGCGGGAACGCGATGACGAAACCCACGAGGACGGCGAAGAACGTGTACCCCAGGTGGGACACCAGCAGGTGCGGGATGGTCCCGGTGCCCGACCAGGTCCAGTTCGCACCGTCGAGCAGGTAGGGCTTGCCGTCCACGTCAGGCTCCCTTCACGGCGCGGGTCCACGGCGTGACCGCCCGCTGGAACAGCACGATCAACAGGTCCGCGAGCGCGGCCAGCGCGATGGACAGCACGATCCCCACAACGATGGGGGCGGTGTAGAACAGCTGGAACCCGCGGGTGAACAACGCGCCGAGCCCCCCGACCCCCAGCAGCGCCCCGACGCTGACCAGGGAGATGTTCGACACCGCGGCCACCCGCACCCCGGCGAGGATGACCGGCGCGGCCAGCGGGAGTTCGACCTCCAGCAGGCGCCGGGTCCGCTTGTACCCCATCGCGGTGGCCGCCTCGGTCAGCGCCGGGTCGACCGATCGCAACCCGTCGGCCACGGTCCGGGCCATGAGCGCCACCGTGTACAGCGCCAGCGCCACGACGATGTTGACCGGCGAGAGGATCTTCGTGTGCAGCACGTACGGCAGGGCCACGAAGACCGCCAGCGAGGGGATCGAGTAGATCAGCCCGGAGACGTTGAGCAGGGGGTGGTACAGCCAGCCGAACCGCACGCCGAGGTACCCGACGGGAAGGGCCACGACGACGCCGATCAGCAGCGGCAGGACCGCGAGGAGCACGTGCTGTCCGAGGGCGTCCAGGACCGTCGAGTGGTTGTCCCGCAGGTACTTCACAATATCGCTCACCGGCGCTGCTCCAGCAGGTCGACGACGTCGCGGTGGTGCACGAACCCCAGCGGCCGGCCATCGGCGTCGACCTTGACGGCGGTCCCCGTCGGGGACGTGAGGGTCAGGTCGACGACCACGCGCAGCGAGTCCCCGTCGCGGAACGTGCCCTCGCCGTCCAGGGACCGGCCCGCCGGGAAGGGGTGCAGGAGCAGGTCGTCGCTGCGCTGGAAGCTCAGGCCGCGGTAGCCGCGGTCGCGGCCCACGAAGTTCCGGACGAACTCGTCGGCGGGTTTCGTGAGCAGTTCCTCGGGGGTCCCGACCTGCGCGAGGTGCCCGCCCTGGCGGAAGACGGCGATCCGGTCACCGAGGACGACGGCCTCGTCGATGTCGTGGGTGACGATCGCGATGGTCTTGCCCAGCTCGGCCTGCAGGCGCAGGAACTCCTCCTGCAGCTGGGCCCGGACGATGGGGTCGACGGCGCTGAAGGGTTCGTCCATGAGCATGACGGGCGGGTCGGCCGCGAGCGCCCGGGCGACGCCGACGCGCTGCTGCTGGCCGCCGGACAGCTGGGCGGGGTACCGGTCGGCGAAGGCCGCCGGCAGCCCGACGCGTTCGAGCAGTTCCAGGGCGCGGTTCCTTTCGCGCCCCCTGCCGACCAGCTTGGGCACGGTCAGGACGTTGTCGAGCACGGTCTTGTGCGGGAAGAGCCCGGCGTGCTGGATGACGTAGCCGATGCCGCGGCGCAGGGTGGCGGGGTCCTGGGCGCGGACGTCCTTCCCGTCGATCGCGACGGTGCCGCCGGTGGGCTCGATCATCCGGTTGATCATCCGCAGCGACGTCGTCTTGCCGCAGCCCGAGGGGCCCACGAAGACGGTGATCCGCCCGGTGGGGAGCTCCAGGTCGAGGCCGTCGACGGCCACCGTCCCGTCGGGGAACTGCTTGCGGACGGCCTCGAACGTGATCACTGGGGCGGCTCCCGGGTTGGACCTGTGGGCTGGTACATGCTGAGCACAGGGCAGGAACCGGTCAACGAGGCACGATCAGCCGACACCTGATCGTGACCTCTCCCAGGAAGACCCACCAGCGGTCGTGCGTGGAGGACAAGTGGAGCACCAGCGGTCCCGGGGCGCGACTCCGGGGGTCGCGTTGTCGGGTCGGGCCCTGAGCCTGGAGGACCTGGACGACGTCGCGCACGGGCGGGCCCGGCCGGTCGTGGACCGGGTGGTGCTGGGCTCGCTGGGGGCGCTGGAGGCGGCGATGGACGCTGCGCGCGGGGCCGGGGCGGTGTACGGGGCGACGACGGGCGTGGGCGCGAACAAGGACGTCGAGGTCGACGAGGAGCAGGAGGAGCACCCCCGGGCGCACGGGTTGCGGCTGCTGCGCTCGCACGCGGCGTCGCTGGGGCCGGTCGAGGACGAGCCGACGACCCGGGCCGCGCTCGTGGTGCGGCTGAACCAGCTGCTCGCGGGGGCGCACGCGGGGCTGGGCGCGGGCGTCAGCGCTCCCGTGCTGGGCGCGCTGGCCGACGCGGTGGAGACGGGCGCGCTGCCGACGCTGCACCGCTTCGGGGGCATCGGGACCTCGGACCTGGCCCCGTTGGCCGAGCTGGGGCTGACGCTGGTCGGCGAGCGCCCCTGGCGGTCGGGGTCGGTCCCGCCGGCGCCGCTGGGGGCGGCCGACGCGCTGCCGCTGATCTCCTCGCACGCGCTGACGCTGGCGACGGCGTCGCTGGCCCTGGTCCGGTTGCGCCAGCTGCTGCTGGCGGGGCTGGGGATCTCGGCGCTGTCGTTCCTGGCCCTGCGCGGCAACCCGCAGGCGTGGGCGCCGCGGGTGCACGCGGCGCGCCCGCACCCGCGTCAGCCCGAGGTCGCGGCGGCGCTGCACGCCCTGGTGGACGGCGGGCCGCGGGCGGCGCGACTGCAGGACCCGTTCGCGCTGCGGACGGTCCCGCAGGTGCTGGCGCCGGCGTTCGCGGCGGCCGACGCGCTGGGCGACGTGCTCACCCTGGAGGCCTCGACGCCGGGGGAGAACCCGCTGGTCTCCCCCGACGGCGTCTTCCACCACGGGCAGTTCCACGCGGCCTCGCTGGCGACGGCCCTGGACACGTTGCGCGCCACCACGTACGGGGTGCTCACGTTGTCGGCGGCGCGGCTGGCGCTGCTGCTGCGGCCCGAGCACACCGGGCTGCGCGCGTTCCTGGCGGCCGGTCCGCGCGGCAGCTCGGGGCTGATGATCGGCGAGTACGTCGTGCAGGACGCCTTGGCGGAGCTGCGGCCGGCGACGGCCCCGATGACGGCGGGGACGGTGTCGATCTCGCTGGGGCTGGAGGAGCACGCGAGCTTCGCCACACAGGGCGCGCGGGCGCTGCGGCAGACGGCCGACCTGGCGCCGCTGGTGCTGGCCGTGGAGGCCCTGGCGGCGGTCCGGGCGCTGCGGGCGGCGCCGGACCGCCTCTCCCCCGGCGCGGCGGCGCTGTTCGGGGTGTTCGACGAGATCCTGGACCGCGACGCGCGGGACGCCCCGATCGGTCCCGACGTCGAACGGGTCGTCGAGCGGGTGGCGGACCTGGCGCTGTTCCTGCGGCTGGAGGGCTAGGACCCGCCCGGCAGGACGGGGACGGGGACGATCGTCCGGACGGCGGGACGACCGTGCCATCGGCCGGGGTGTGCGCGGATCCTGCACCCGTTCCGCGACACGCCGGTGTCCGGGCTGTGGTCGTCGGCGTGTCGCCCGATGGGTGCGGAGTTCCTGCACGTCGTGGAGGCTGACGACCCCGAGGGGCGAACGCGGTCGGTGCGGTCCGCCCGCTCAGTCCAGGGGGCGCAGCTCGTCGGCGTAGCTAATCGAGGTGCGGCGCATCACCCCGGACGGGGAGATCGAGTACTGCCCCATCCGCCACAGCGGCGGGGAGTAGGCGTGGATCGAGACGGACCCGTCGACGGCGCCGGTCATCCGGTGGATGTGGTCGGGGCCGAAGGCGAAGGACCGTCCCGCCGCGACGGTGCGCACGACGGGGTCGCCGCCCATCCGGGGGTTGGCCTCGGTGACGGCCCCGCGGGTGACGGCGACGGCGCCGGAGGAGGTGTCGTGGTCGTGCCAGCCGGTGTCGTCCACGGTGTTCCAGCACAGGACCCAGACGTCGAGGTCCCCGTCGCGGTGCAGGCTGGCGAAGTGGCGCCCGCCGGTGTCGTGCCGGACGAGGTGCTCCCAGGCCGCGGGGGTGCGGGCGGCGGCGTCGACCCAGGCCTTCAGCTCGCGCGGGCTCAGGGTGCGCCCGGGCGGGGCGGGCAGGTGCGGGGTGTCGGGGGCGAGGGTCACGGTCGGCTCCCTTCGAGCAGGTGGGCGGGGTTGGCGGTGGTCAGGGCGTGGGCGAAGGCGGCCCCGAACCCGGGCAGGTCGGCCGCCTCGAACGGCTGGGCGTAGGGCCGGTCGGTGCCCAGGACGACGGGGTCGACCCCCACGACGCGCACGAGGGCGTCGACGGCGCGGGGCCCGTACGAGCTCGTCTCGTAGTGCACGTCGGGGTCGAGCCGGCCCAGCGCCCCGCCGCGGGCGGCGAGCCGTTCGTGGTGCAGCGGGGCCAGCCCGGCGAGCGCCGCGAAGCAGATCCGGACGGCGGGGTGGTCGGCGGTGTGCCAGGCGTGCCAGGCCGCCTGCAGCTGCTGGACGTAGGGGACGAGGGCGGGCCACCAGCCAGGGACGTCGTCGCCGGTGCCGGCGGCGGGGCCGGGGTGGACCAGCACGGGCTTGCCGGCGCGTTCGCACTCGGTCAGCAGCGGGGCGAGGCGTTCGACGGCCCGCGGGGTGGCCAGCGCGGTGGCGGGCAGCTGGAGGCCGACGACGCGCTCGTGGCGCAGGGTCGCGGCGAGACCGGCGGGGTCGAGGTCGGTCACGCCGGCGGCGGCCCAGAGGCCGAACGGGTCCCCGAAGGCCCGCGCGCCGTCGTGCCAGGCGCGCAGGAGGGGTTCGGCCTCCTCCCCCGGCAGGTGCTCCAGGCCGAGGGGGGAGCTCAACGAGACGAGGGCGCGGGCGGTGCCGTCGGCGCGTTCGAGGGTGCGGCGGACGTCGACGTCGTGGGCGGCGGGGTCGATCGCGCAGGGCGGTTCGCCGGGCAGGTGCAGGGTCCAGCCGCGCAGGTACGGGGGGTCGGTGCGCTCGCGCAGGGCGTCGAGGAGCGCTGCGGGCCACAGGTGCTGGTGGCAGTCGGTCCGCACTCCATCACCCCCTGTTCCGTGAAGCGCTTCACTCCTACTGAGTGAAGCGCTTCACAAACGAGGTGTCAACTACCCGCCCCAGTTCGACGGGCACTCGAACGCCCGCCGGTTACTGTTCAGCCGTGCCGAGGGACTCACGCCGCACGCTGCAGGACGTCGCCGACGCCGCCGGGCTGTCCCTGGCCGCCACCTCCTACGCCCTGCGCGGGACCCGCGGGTCGGCCGCGACCATCGAGCGCGTCCAGGCGCTCGCGCTCGAGCTCGGCTACCGCGTCGACCCCATCGCCCGCGCCCTGGCCAGCGGCCGGACCGGCACCGTGGGGATCAGCGGTTCGCTGCGCGACCTGTGGCAGCAGGACCTGTCCGTCCTGCTCACCCGCGCCCTGCGCACGGTCGACAAGGACGCGACCATCGCTGACGCCGACGCCGACCCCCGCGTGGAGCGGCGGGTGGTGGAGCGGTTCGCGGCCCAGCGCGTCGACGGCGCGCTGGTCTCCCCCGTCGACCCGTCGGCGGACCACTGGCGCCTGCTGCCCGCCTCCACGGCCGTCGTCTCCATCGGCGACGCCCTCACCGCCCGCCCCGGCAGCGGAGCGGTGCTGTTCGACAACGGGTTCGGGATCGGGGCGGTCCTGGACCACCTCGCCGAGCGCGGGCACCGGCGGGTCGCGCTGCTGACCCCGTCCCTGCCCACCACCCCCGGCCGCCCCTCGGAGCGGCTGGCGGTGCAGCTCGCGCAGCCGCGCGGCATCGAGCTCCTCGTCGTGCCGGCCCCCGCCTCCCCCGCGGGCGCCGCCGAGGCCGCCGCCGGGGTGCTGTCCGCCGACCGGCGCCCCACCGCGGTGTTCTGCCTGTCCGACTCCCTCGCCTTCGGGGTCTACCGCGCCGCCGCCGACCTCGGGCTGCGCATCCCCGGCGACGTGTCCGTCGTCGGCTTCGACGACCACCAGCTCGCCGCGCTCGTGGCTCCCGCGCTCACCACGGTCTCCTGGGACGAGGACGCGATCGTCGCCGCCGCCGTCGAGCAGCTCCTGGCCCTGGGCGGGGACGGCGAGGTGCCCGACCCCGTCGTGTTCCGCCCGCACCTGGTGGTGCGCGACTCCACGCGGTTCACGACCGGCTGAGCGAACCCCCGAGCAGCCCCACGAGCGCCTCCACGTCCCGGCCGTAGGGCCGGTCCACGACCTCCTCGCCCAGCTCGTCGGCCACCCGGTCCAGGAGCCCCGTGAGGTCGGGGGAGATCCCGGCCAGTCCCCCGCGCAGCAGCCGCGCGCGGTGCACCGCCAGGAGCTCGACCGCGAGGACCTCGCGCAGGCCCGCGACGACCTCGGCCAGCGACTCGGCCGCCTCCAGCGCGAAGCTCTGCACGTCCTCCTGACCCAGCGACGTCTCCACCGGCCCCGTCAGCGCGGGGACGGCGAAGCGCCGCAGCCGGTGCGCGACCCCGACGGCCCGCTTGTGCACGGCCACCAGCCCGGCCTGCGCCCCCGGCTCCGGCGACAGCTGCGGGTTCAGCCCGGTCAGCCGGGGGTCGAGCGTGCGGTGCGTGCGGGCCACCGACGTCTCGGCCAGGTGCAGCACCGCCGCGGCCAGCGCGTCCGACCCGCCGGCCAGCTCGGTCCCGGCGAAACCCGCCGTGCCCGCGAACCGCCCGTCCCAGAACGCCGGGGAGTCCGTGACCCCCTCCAGGGCCCGGTCCGCGGCCGCGGCGAGGTCGCCCGCCCGGCGGCGGACCAGCGCGACCGCCGCGGGCGCGACCCGGACCGAGAGGGGGGCCTGCAGCCCGTGGACGTGCGGGGCCGGTCGCAGGGCCCGCAGCCGGGTGTGGACCACCTCGAGGACGTCGTCGGCGCGGGCGGCCCCCGGACGCACGGGGTCGGGGCTGGAGCGCAGCACCTCCGAGGTCGCGGCCAGCACGCGCTCGGCGTCGTCGAGGAGCGTGGAGACCTCCTGGACGGCCAGCGTCGCCAGGGCGGTCGCGACGGGGACCCCCTCCAGGAACGCCACGCCCTCCTTGGTCCCGAACCCGGCGGGCCCACCGCTGCGGCCGTCGAGGGTGTCCGCACCGCCGAGCACGACGGCCCCGACGTGGGCCAGGGGGATGATCTCCCCCGCGGCCCCGTTGCCGCGCAGGGGCACGCGCGGGTGCACGCCCCGGTTCAGCAGGTCGGCCAGCCGCAGGCACAGTTCGGGCGAGACCCCCGCCTCGGGGTGCAGGAACGTCCGCAGCCGCACGGCCAGCACCGCGCGGACCTGCGGCACCGACAACCACGGGGCCGAGCCGACGGCCCGGCCCACGACGAGGTTGTCCTGGTGCGCGGCGCGGGCACGGGCGTCGAGGGTGACGCCGGCCATGGCCCCCATGCCCGTCGTCACGCCGTAGACGGGGCCGGAACCCTCCAGCGCCGCGAGCAGCGCCCCGCGGGACGCCCCCACCGTCGCCAGGAGGCCGGGGGCCAGTTCCACCGGGGCGCCGGCCGCGACCCGCAGGACCGCTGCCCGGTCGAGGTCGGCTCCCCGGTGGACGATCACGACGGCCGGCGCAGCGTGCTCAGCGCGGGGGCGTGCAGGGGTCCGGTCTCCCAGCGACCGGTGAACTGCTCACCGTCGAACTCCAGGTGCAGCAGGTGCGGCGTCTCGGCGAACCGGACGTCGACCCGCGACCCCGCCCCGGAGACCGCCAGGGGGCCGGTGTCGGCCCAGGAACCCTGGCCGATCGCGGCGGTGAGGGTGTCACCCGAGTCGTGCAGAGCGAGTTCCCCACCCGAGGTGCTCACCGCCGTCAAACTGGCGGGTTCGCTGCCGGGGGCCGCGGTGAACTCCCCCTCGACGACCGGGTGACCCTGCAGCGCAGGAAGTTCCAGCGCGGACAACCGGTGGGCGAGCGCCTCGTCGTGGGCCGTGGCGTCGCCGGGCGGATCGGCGGTCAGGGCCGGGAGCAGGTGCTCCCACGCCGCGTCGAGCACGGCCTGCATGTCCGGGCTCTGGGACGTGATCGCCACGACCGCGTCCTGCTCGGGCAGCACGACGCAGAACTGCCCGTACGCGCCGTCCCCGCGGTACCCGTGCCGGGCGATCCAGAACTGGAACCCGTACCCCTGCTGCCAGTCGGGGTTGTCGTTGAAGCTCGCGTTGTCGATGTGCGAGCGGGTCGCCTCGACCACCCACGCCTCGGGCAGGACCTGCTGGCCCTCCCAGACGCCGCGCTGCAGGTACAGCTGCCCGAGCTTGGCGATGAGTTCGGTGGGGGCGTGGAAGCCCGACCAGCCGAGTTCACGGTCGCGGCCGTCGCGCAGCCACCCGAGGTTCTCCGGGGAGACCCCGAGGGGTTCGAGCAGCCGGGGCCGCAGGTACTCCAGGAGCCCCTGGCCGGAGGCGCGCTGCACGATCGCGGACACCGAGAACGTGCAGGGCTGGTTGTAGCAGAACAGGGTCCCGGGTTCTTCGTCCGGGCGGATCTTCAGGAAACCCTTGACGATGTCGCCGCTGGGGTCTTCCGCCGCCCGGCCCAGGGTCTCCTCGCGGTGGCCGCTGGCCATGTTCGCGACGTGGCGGACCAGGATGCGCCGGGAACGGTCGTCGGTGATCTCGTCGTCGTGCTCGGGGAAGTAGGACAGGACCGTCGCGTCGAGGTCGACGATCCCCTCGGCGACGGCGAACCCGAGCGCCGTCGAGGTGAAGCTCTTCGACAGCGAGTACAGCAGGTGGGGCCGCTCGGGCCGGAACGGCGCCCACCAGCCCTCGGCCACGACGTGGCCGTGGCGCAGGACCAGCAGGCTGTGCGGCTCGACGCCGGGGGTGTTCTCCAGCGCGTCCACGAACGACGCGATGCCGCGTGCGTCGACGCCCTGCGCGGACGGCGTGCTGCGGGGCAGGGGGACGTCACGCGTGACGTCCGGGGTGGTGGCTTCGGTGCTCACGCGCCCGACTCTAGGACCGGCCGCGGGGAAAAGCGGTTGCGGGTCCCCGGCGGCCGGGCGCACGCTCGGTCCCGTCCCGTCCCCGACCGAGGAGCCGCTGCGGTGCTCATCTGACGTGCCCCGATCCCCGGACCCCGCCACGCCACGCGTGCGGGGGGTCCACCCGGCGTACGTCACGTGAAGGAACCCGCATGCCTGCCCCCACCCTCCGGACCACCACCTCCCTCGCCCTGCGCGGCGTCACCAAGAGCTACGACCACGTGCCGGTCCTGCAGGACCTGACCCTCACCCTCGCCCCGGGCACCGTCACCGGGGTCATCGGCGAGAACGGCTGCGGCAAGTCGACGCTGCTGCGCGTTCTCACCGGTGTCGAACCCGTCGAGGCCGGCCGCGTCGTCGCCACCGCCCCGGGCGGGATCGGCCACCTCCCCCAGGACGCCGGCGCCCCCTCGCGCACCACCGTCGGCACCGTCCTCGACGACGCGTTCGCCGACCTGCGGGCCCTGCAGACCCGGATGCGCGAGCTCGAAGGGCTCATGACGGGCCCGGACGCCGGGACCGTGCTCGACGAGTACGGCGACCTGCAGACGGCCTTCGAGCTGCGCGGCGGGTACGAGGCCGACACCCGGCTCGAGCAGTCCCTGACCGGGCTGGGCCTGCCCCGGCTCGACCGGGACCGGGAGGTCGGCACGCTCTCCGGCGGGCAGCGCTCCCGGCTGCACCTGGCCGCCCTGCTGGCCGCCAGGCCCGAGGTGCTGCTGCTCGACGAGCCCACCAACCACCTCGACGTCAGCGCGTCGCGGTGGCTGGAGGACCACCTGCGCTCCCGGAGCGGGACGACGGTGGTGGTCTCGCACGACCGGGAGTTCCTCGACGCCGTCGCCCGCGAACTCGTCGAGGTCGACACCCGCCACGAGCACGGGATCGGGCGCTACCCCGGCTCCTACGCCGACTACCTGCTCGCCCAGGCCGCCGAGCGCCGCCGCTGGGAGCAGGCCCGCGCCGGGTGGGAGGCCGAGGTCGAGCGGCTGCGCACGAGCGGGGACGACCGGGCCCGGGCCGTCAACCACGACCGGCCGCCGCGCGACAAGGACAAGATGCAGTACGGCTACAAGGGCGGACGCGTCCAGGAGTCGATCGCCGCCCGGGTGCGGGCCAACGCCGAGAAGCTGCGGCGGCTGCAGGAGGCCGAGGTGCCCGCGCCCCCGGAGCCGCTGCGGTTCACCGCCCCGCCGGGCGCCTCGGGACGGCGGGGGTCGCTGCACGCCGAGGGGATCTCGGTGGCGGGCCGGCTGGCGCCGCTCGACCTGCACCTCGGGCCCACCGACCGACTGCTGGTCACCGGGCCGAACGGGGCGGGCAAGTCGACCCTGCTGGACGTGCTGGCCGGGGACCTGAGCCCGGACACCGGGACCGTCCGCCGGCGCGGCCGGGTGGGCCTGCTGCGCCAGGACCCGGCCGGCGTCCACCTCGCGGACGGGGCCGACCGCTCGGTCCTGGCGACCTTCGCGGCCGGACGCCCCGCCGGTCCCGAGGAGAGCGCCCGCGCGCTCCTGCGCATGGGGTTGTTCGACCGCGACCGCCTCGGCGTCGCCGTCCGGACGCTGTCCACCGGCGGCCGGCGCCGGCTGGACCTCGCCCGGCTGCTGGCCGACCGGCACGACGTCCTGCTGCTGGACGAACCGACCAACCACCTCGCCCCGCGGCTGGTCGAGGAGCTCGAGGCCGCCATCGACGCGTTCGCCGGGGCCGTGGTCGTCGTCAGCCACGACCGCCGCTTCCGCCGCACGTTCCGCGGCGACGTCCTCGAGCTCGGGGGTGAGCGCTGAGCGCGCGGGCTCAGAACAACGCGCGCGTGAGGGCCTGGCGGGCCTTCACGACCCGCGGGTCGCTCGTGCCGACGACCGAGAACTGGTCCAGCAGGTGCGTGCGGGCGGCGTCGCGGTCGTCGCCGACCGTGCGCTGGACGATGCCGAGCAGCCGGTTGAAGGCGTCCTCGACGTGCCCGCCGACGAGGTCGAGGTCGGCGACCACGATCTGCGCGGACACGTCGTCCGGGGCGGCGGCCGCGGCGGCGCGGGCCTCGTTGAGGTCGACCCCCGCCACCCGGCGCAGGACGGCGACGCGCGCCAGGCCCTCGGTGGCCGCGGCGTCCTTGGGGTCCTGGGCCAGCGCCCTGGTCCAGGCGGCCGTGGCGCCGTCGAAGTCGCCGGCGTCGAGGGCGGCGAGCGCCTCGGCGTGCAGGGGCGGGACGGCGGGGGCGGCCTCGGCGGGAGCGGCGGCCGTCCCCTCGACCCGGCCCGTCACGCCGTTCGCCTCGGCGACGCGCAGGACTTCCTCCAGCACCGGGCGGATCTCCTCGGCGCCGGGGTAGGACCCGGTGAACAGCGGGATGGGCTGGCCCTTGACGATGGCGGCGACCAGCGGGATCGCGCGCGCCTGCAGCGACTGCACGAGCGACTGGGCCAGGCCCGGTTCGGCCTGGGCGTCGATGCGACCGAGCAGGAAGGCCCCCGCGAACTCGTCGGCGAGGGCCTGCAGGGCCTCGGCGCCCTGGTCGTACCCCTCGGCCCACAGGTCGAGGACGAGCGGCACCTGCACCGAGCCCTGGACGAGCTCGGTGAACGTCTCCTCGGTGACGTCGACGACGAACGGCGACGAGGGGGTCGCGGCGTCGGGGTCGGCCGCCGCGCGCCGGGCGACCTCCTCGCGGCGGGTGGTGCGCGCCGCGAGCGCACCGAGGTCCACCGCTCCGCGCAGGTTGAGCTTGCCGCCGGGGCCCGTGGGCTGAGAAGTCATGCGCGACACCTTCTCACGCGCGGCTCAGCCGGCCGTGACCTGCACCAGACCGCTCTCGACGGCCACGGCCTGCACGGCGCCCTGGCCCGGCGGGACGGCGAAGACGACGACGCTCTGGCGCTCCACGTCGGTGGTGCGGCCCTGCGCGCGACCGGCGAGCGCGGCGAAGGCCGGCTCCAGGGTCCCGCTCGTGGCCCCCGCGGGGATGTCGAGCGTCGTGGTCCACGTGTAGCCGGCGACGACGAGGGCGCCGCCGTCGCGCGTGCGGACGGCCAGGACCCCGTCGGGCAGCACGGACCGTTCCTGGCTGAAGCGGCCCCCGGCGCCCTGGACGGCGGCGGTGTCGGCGCTCACGGCCGCCTGGACCCCGGCGCGGTACCCGTCGGGGGCGAACTCGGCGGCGAACCGGCTGCCGTCGCCGTTCGTGAGGACGTCGGCGTAGTGCTCGGCGACGGCCCGCGGGGTCAGCGGCAGGTTGGTGTCCTCGTCGTCGGCGACCACGGCCACGCCGTCGGCGGGGGCGGCCAGCGTCGGCAGCGAGGCCCCGGGCAGCAGCGAGGGGGTCGCCCACACCGTGTAGGGGTCGCGGGCCGAGGCGGAGCGCAGGACCACCAGCGAGGGGGACTGGTCGGCCCCGCCCTGCGTGACGGTCGCGAACCAGCGGGGGAAGGCCTTCTCGCGGGGCAGGATCGAGGTCAGCGGCGTGAGTTCGTCCGCCCCGTTGGTGGCCGGGGGGCTCGCGCCCGCGGCGGCGATCGTGTGCGCCGCGGTCCGCAGGGCCAGTTCCGGGCCGCTGACGCGCGCGGCGAGCGCCGCGGGGTCGGCGGTGGCCGGGTCGGCACCGGCCTGCAGGACGGCGGTGGCCGCCTCGACGACGCGGGTGGCCTGGCCGGGCTCGACGACGAGCGGGACCTCGTCGGTGGCCGCGGGGGTCCGCACGGTGGGCAGCTGCGCGCACCCGGTGAGCACGAGGCTCGCGGTGAGGGCGGTGGCCAGCGCCGCGGCGGGGCGCAGGTGGGTGCGGCGGCTCACGCGCGCCCCCCCGCGGCGCGGCGGCGGGGGTCCAGCAGGACGCCGACGGCGCCGAGCAGCGCCAGGACGCCCCCGGCGACGACCAGCGGGACCCCGGCGGGGTGACTGGCCGCGGTGCCCTCGGCGTGCCAGCTGAGGCGCACGGCCGCGGGGGCGGGTGCGGTGCCGTCGGTGGCGGCCAGGACGACGACCCCGCCGGCGTCGCGGCGCTCGCCGTCGGAGGCCGTGGGCCACGTCAGCTCGACCGACCCGGTGCCCGTGCGGCTGGCGAGCCAGATGTCGGCGGTGCGCGGGTCGGCCGCCGCGCCGGTGCCGGTGACCTCGGTGGTCGCGGCGGGGTCCGACAGGTCGCCCCCGACGCCGGTGACGGTGGTGCGCTCGGCGTCGGCGAGCCAGGCCGTGGCGTCGGCGGCCCGGGCGACGCCGACGAACACGCCGGTGCCGCTCGCGCCGGTCGCCGTGACCCGCACGTCGGGCCCGGACAGCTCGAGCAGGCCGGGGGCGGTCACGACGGCCACGCCGGGCTCGGCGCGGCGTTCGGTGACGTCGATGCGCTCGGCGGGGGCGAAGACGGTCAGCAGCGCCGCCCCCGCGACGGCGCAGGCCAGTCCCGCCACGAGGAGGGTCCAGGCCACCAGGCGTCGCACGTCGGGTCCTTCGTCTTGGGGAGGGGTACGGGGGGACACCCTAGGCGCATGCGGTCCGGGTCCCGGTCGTACCGATCACGCTGCGTGGTGGACGACTCGCCGACGGTGCGCGTTGTGGCGCAGAACACGTCGTGCGGGTGAACCGGTGAGCTCCGCGCCCCGTGCTGGGGGTGCACCTCGTGCCCGCCCGAAGAGCCGCCGCCCACGCCCGGCTCCCTCCCGACGCAGAGGAGAACCCCCCGTGACCGCACCCACCACCGGCACCGTGCGCACCGACGGCCCGCAGGTCGTCCGCAGCACCACGACCGCCTCGACCGGCCTGCTCGTGCTGCGCCTGGTCGCCGGGGCGCTGCTGCTCGTGCACGGCGTCCCCAAGCTGGCCGACCCCGCCACGGCGACGGGCTACGCCGCCGCCCTGCAGGTCCCGGGCCCGACCTTCTTCGGCTGGCTCTCGATCCTCGGAGAGGTGGGGCTGGGCACGCTGCTGCTGCTCGGCCTGGCCACCCGCGTCGCGGGCACGCTCCTGCTGGCGCAGATGGCCGGGATCTGGCTGCTCGCCCACGCCCCGCAGGGCTTCCTCGTCGACGGTCAGGTCAACGGCGAGAACGCGCTGCTGTACGCCGCGCTCGGCCTCGTGCTCGCCCTCACCGGCGCGGGCCGCTTCAGCGCCGACGCGGTCCTGCTGCGCCGCAGGCGCTGACGGGCGCCGGCCGGGGTCGTCCCCGAGTCACCCGCGGGTCACCCGCGGGTCACCCGCGGGTCACCCGCGGGTCACCCGCGGGTCACTGACCCCGGCCGGCCTCCCCCTGCGCCCGTTCGACCGCGGCCTCCAGCCGCTCCAGCTTTCCGGTCATCTCCCCCGTGCGGCCGGGGCGGACGTCGGCCTTGAGCACCAGCGAGACGCGGGTGCCGTGCCGGGCCACGGCCTCGGTGGCCCGCTTGACGACGTCCATGCACTCGTCCCAGTCGCCCTCGATGGTCGTGAACATCGAGTCGGTGCGGTGCGGCAGCCCGGAGGAGCGCACCACCAGGACGGCGTCGGCGACGGCGGCGCTGACGGAGTCGGGTTCGCCGTCCACGGGGACGGGACCACCGGACGGGGCGACGGAGAAGGCGACGATCACCCTGTGAAACTACCCCCGCCCCGTGTCCCCTCCGGATCCACCGGGTCCTCGCGGTTACGCTGCGCTCAGTCCGTTCCCGCCCCCTCGTACCCGCCGGAGGTCCGCCGGTGTCCACCGACTCCCACGACGCGTTCAGCATCGTCGTCCGCGGCTACGAACGCAGCCAGGTCGACGCGCGCCTGAAGCACCTCGACGACGCGCTGGCCGAGGCCCGCGCCCGCGTCGCCCAGCGCGACCACGAACTGCGTCAGGCCGAGGAGAAGCTCGCCGACGCGCACAAGGAGCTGCGCGAGCACGAGAAGCCCTCCTACGCCGGCCTCGGGGCCCGCATGGAGAAGCTGCTGCGCCTGGCCGAGGACCAGTCCTCGGAGATCCTGCGCTCGGCCCGCCGCGACGCCGACCGGCTGCGCGAGGAGGCCCGCGCCGAGGCGGCCTCGACCCGCCAGCAGGCCGACGAGGACGCCCGGCGCCGCACCGGGGAGGCCGGCCGGGACGCCGAGGAGATCGTGGCGCGCGCCAAGCACCAGGCCGACGGGATGGTCGACGCCGCCCAGCGCACGGCCGCCGAGGTCACCGCGGCCGCCCACCGTCAGGCCGACCAGCTCCTGGCCGGTGCCCGGCACGAGAGCGCCGAGCTGATCGCCGCGACCGAGCGCCAGGTCGCGGCCCTGCGCACGCAGGCCGAGCGCGAGACCATCGAGCTGCGTTCGAGCACCGACGCCCGCGTGCGCGAGCAGGAGCTCGCGCTGGCCGCGGCCCGCGCGCAGGCGGCCGAGGAGGACCGCCAGCGGCTCGAGGTCGCCGCGGCCCGCACGGCCGCGCGCATCGCCGAGGCCGAGCAGCGCGCCGCCGAGGCCGAGGAGCGGGCGAACGAGGCCGTCGAGGCGGCCGAGGCGATCCGCGCCGACGCCATCGCGCAGGCGTCGCTGCGCGCCGAGACGGCCCGCCGGGAGTCCGACGAGCTGCTGTCCGACGCGCGCGCCCGCGCCCAGTCGATGGTCGAGACCGCCCGTGAGCAGGCCGAGCGCTCGCGCGCCAACGCGCAGGCGGAGGTCGACGAGCTCATGTCCCAGCGCGACCAGATCACCGACCAGCTCGACGACCTGCGCGGACTGCTGGGCCTGGCCCCGAAGCTGCCGGCCCGCGAGCTGGACGTGCGCGAGGAGGAGCCCGTCGAGCAGGCGGGCTAGGACCCCTCAGAACTGCGTGGGCAGGGGTGAGCGCGCGGGGTTGACCCGCGCGACCACCTCGTCCAGGACCCGGCGCACCGAGTTCTCCCCCACCCACAGGTGCTTGGCCCCGGCCACGGGGACGATCTCGGCCTGGGTCAGCGCGGCGAAGCGTTCGCTCGCCTCGGCCGGGCGCAGGAAGTCGTCGAACTCGGGCACCAGGGCCGTCACGGGCCGGCCGAACTCCGCCCACGCCCGCAGGTCCTGCGGCGTCGACCAGCGCAGCGGCGGGGACAGCAGGATCAGCCCCTCCACCAGCGGGTCCCGGCCGTGGACGAGGGCGAGGTCGGTGCCGAAGGACCACCCCAGCAGCCACACGCGCGGCAGGTCGCGGAACTCGGCGAACTCCAGCGCGGCGGCGACGTCGAACCGTTCGCCGTCCCCGGCGTCGAAGCTGCCCCCGCTGCGCCCGCGCGGGGACTCGGTCCCGCGCGTGTTGAACCGCAGGACCGCGAGGTCGGCCAGGGCCGGCAGCCGGTTGGCGGCCTTGCGCAGGACGTGGCTGTCCATGAACCCGCCGCTGGTGGGCAGCGGGTGCAGCGTCACGAGGGTGGCGACGGGGTCCTTCTCGGCGGGCAGGGCGAGTTCGCCCACGAGCGTGAGCCCGTCGGCGGTGTGCAGCTCGACCTCCTCGCGGCGCGCGGGCAGCACCGTGTCGGCCCGGATCTCAGCCACGCGCGAACTCCTCGGCCAGGACCGCGCCGAACCGGGCGACGTCCTGCGCGGTGGTGTCGAAGCTCGCCACGAGCCGCACCTCGACGGTGGCCGGCGAGAAGTGCGGGTCCCAGACGTGGAAGGGGACGCGCGCCGCCGCGCGGGCCGCGACGTGCGGCGGCAGCTCGGCGAACACGCCGTTGGCCTGCACGGGGCGGGTGATCTTCGCCCCCGCCGCCTCGACCACCCCGGCGAGGTCGCGGGCGGCCGCGTTCGCCGCGCCCGCGGTGCGCCGCCACAGGTCGCCCCCGAACAGCGCGAGGAGCTGGGCGGAGACGAAGCGCGTCTTCGACGACTGCTGCATCGAGGGTTTGACGAGCCGGCGCAGCGCCTCGGCGTGCTCCTCGCCGACCACCACGGCCTCGGCGACGCCCCCGCCGTTCTTGGTGCCGCCGACGGAGACCGCGTCCACGCCCAGGTGCGTCGTGAACTCCCCCAGCCCCAGGCCGAGGGAGACGGCCGCGTTGGCCAGCCGCGCGCCGTCGACGTGGACGCGCACGCCCAGGCCGTGGCTGACGCGCACGAGGTCGCGCAGCTGGTCCACGGAGTAGGTCGTGCCGAGCTCGGTGCTCTGGGTGAGCGTGAGCGCGCCGACGGGGGCGCGCATCGGGTTGTCCGCCGCCTGCACGGCCCGCTCCACGTCGGCGGGGTCGACGAGCCCGTCGACGGTGGGCAGGGCGATGACCTTCGTCCCACCGACGTGCTCCAGGCCACCGGCCTCGTCGTGCAGCACGTGCGCCTGGTCGGAGGCGAGCACCGACTCCCAGCGGCGGGTCAGGGCCTGCAGCGCCACGACGTTCGCGCCCGTCCCGGTCAGGACGACCGCGGAGGACGTGCGCGGTCCGAAGTGGGTGCGCAGGGACTGCGTCAGGGCGCTCGTGTACGGGTCGCCGCCGTAGCTGGCGACGTGCCCGCCGTTGGCCTCGACGAGGGCGGTGAGGACGTCGGGGTGCATGCCGGCGGCGTTGTCGCTGGCGAACCCGCGGGCGTCGGGGTCGTGGAGGGTGCTCACCCGGGCACGCTACCCACCCGCCCGGCGGTGGCGCCGAGGGGTCAGCGGCGCTGCCCGCGCAGCTGGAAGCACGACCGGTGCCAGTGCCGGCGCTCGGTGGCGCCGTCGCCGGGGCTGAAGGTGCCGCGCGCGGGCCAGACGACCAGGTGCGGGGTCCCCGGGGGGATGCCGGTGCGGCAGCCGGGGCACGTGTAGGTCTTCGTCGACGTCGTCCCGCGCAGCTCGCGCACCACCCAGTCCCCGTCCGGGCCGGACACCGAGCGGTCCACGCCCCGGCCCAGCGGGGCCCGGGGTGGCGGGTCCTGGCGACGACGGTTCGCACGGGGCACCCGCAGATGCTCTCAAACGCGCTCCCGGACGGTGCCGCGGTGGTGTCCCCTCCACACCACCGTGGCCCGCCCGGTTCGACACGTAGTCGTCGCGGGGCCGCGATTCGTTACACGCCGTGCGGCGAACGGGTGCCACGGGCGTCCACGGGGCCGGGGACGCGGGGTGCGTAAGCTCGCCCCTCGTGCGTCTCGTCATCGCCCGCTGCTCCGTCGACTACGCGGGCCGGCTCACCGCCCACCTCCCGCTGGCGACGCGGCTGCTGATCGCCAAGGCCGACGGCAGCGTCCTGGTCCACTCCGACGGCGGGTCCTACAAGCCCCTGAACTGGATGAGCCCGCCCGCCAAGCTCACCGTCTCCGTGCCCGAGGAGGACCAGCGCGAGGCGGGCGTGGTCGAGACGTGGACCGTCCAGCACGCCAAGACCGACGACCGGCTCGTCGTCTCGATCCACGAGGTGCTGCACGACAGCGAGCACGAGCTCGGCGTGGACCCCGGCCTGGTCAAGGACGGCGTCGAGGCCCACCTGCAGAAGCTGCTGGCCGAGCACATCGCCACCCTGGGTGAGGGGTACACGCTCGTCCGGCGCGAGTACATGACGGCGATCGGGCCGGTCGACATCCTGGCCCGCGACGACGCGGGCCGCGCCGTGGCCGTCGAGATCAAGCGGCGGGGTGAGATCGACGGCGTCGAGCAGCTCACCCGCTACCTGGAGCTGATGAACCGCGACCCGTTGCTGGCCCCCGTGACCGGCGTCTTCGCCGCGCAGGAGATCAAGCCGCAGGCCCGGACGCTGGCGACCGACCGCGGCATCCGCTGCGTGGTGCTGGACTACGACGCCTTGCGGGGCATCGACGACGTCGACTCGCGCCTGTTCTGAGCCCGGTCCGTCCCGCGGTGCAGGATGGCCTCGGCCCGGGCGCGGCGCGCGGCCTTGCGCTCGTCCTCGGTCGGGACGTCCAGGCCGGCGGTGGGCTCGTCCACGAGCAGGACCAGGTGCAGCCGGGTGACCCGCATCAGCCGCAGCGCCGGCAGCGGGACGTGGCGCAGCACGAGGCGGCGCCCGCAGCGCTGCGCGCGCCGGTGGGCCCCCACGAACACGCCCAGGCCCGTGGCGTCGGCGACGACGATGTCGTCCACCTCGACCACCAGGTCCCCCGTCCCGGCGTCCACGGCCGCGTGCAGCGCCTCGCGGACGCCCGGGACGGTGTGGACGTCGAGGCGGCCCGCGACGTGCACGACCTTCCCGTGCACCTCCTCGTCGACGTGCGCGAGGTGTCCGGGCGCCGAACGGGCAGCCCGGCGTGCCGCGACGTCGTCGGCCGCGCTCGGTGCGAAGTCGATCGCCATGTGTTCCTCCCCCGAGGACGCCGGTCGTGATCTCGTGATCGTCACCGGTGGGACGCAGGAGACGCCCGTCCGGTTGCACCCGGTTCTGAAGATCACACGCTGCGTGCGTGGTGCGTGCGTGTGACGACTGGGGGCAGTGGGACGGTCGATCGCCTGTGAGCACACTCTGCCACCGTTCGGTACCGCTAAGTAGTGACTTGCGACGCCGATGCCGAACGGTGACCTGACGGGGGCGACCAGCGCACCGAGGAGCACAATGCGGGGGTGCAGTCCTGGGGGAGCTACTCGTTCGCCTTCGGGCCCCTCGTCGCGTTCGTCGCCGTGGGGCTCCTCGTGGTGCTGCTGCGCTGGACGTACTCACGGGGCAAGTCCGTGGTCGAACGCCGCCCGCAGCCCGGGACCGAGGACGAGTACGGGCTGCTGGAGGTCGTCTCCAAACCCACCACGTTCATCGAGGCGGAGGTCCAGCGCCGGACCCTGCTCGACGCGGGCATCCGCGCGACCCTGGCCCCCACCACCGAAGGCCCCCGCGTGATGGTCTTCCCCACCGAGGCGGGACTGGCCCGGCAGATCCTGGAGCAGCGCTGAGCGGAGACCGGCCCCGGTCTCAGGCGACGTTGACGCCCTGACCGGGCGGGGCGGACTCCAGCCAGCTCGCGAACCCGGTGTAGGCGTCCTTGCCCATCGCCAGGTCGATCTCCTCCCCCGCCCCGTCGACCTCGAGGCGGCACTCCACGACCATCGCCCCCGGCTGGACGGCCACGAGCTCGGCGCCCTCGGCGTCGCGGAACAGGGTCACGGCCAGCGCCCGCCGTGCGTAGCTGCACGACGGGCGCGGGGACAACGAGAAGGTGCGGTACCAGTCCAGGCGGTCGACCTCGTACTGCGCGACGCCCAGCGCCCACCGGCGACGACCGCGCCGGACCTGGCGGACGGAGCAGTCGAAGGTCCCCAGCCGCGCCATCAGCCGGCGCCGGCGGACCACCACCAGGACGAGCACCACGAGCAGAGCGACGGCGCACGCGCCTGCGACCTCCAGGGAGAGCAGGACCTCGTGCACCGTCGCTCAGCCGTTCTCAGCGCGCGCCGGAACCCGCGGTGACCTCGACCTGCTCGGCGACGATCGTCACCTTGTCGTGGTCCACCGAGAAGAACCCGCCGCTGACCGTGGCGGTGAGACCCTCCGACCCAGAGCCCGTGATCGCCACGTCACCCGGAGCGAGGATGGCCAGGATCGGCTCGTGGCCAGCCATGATGCCGATGTCGCCCTCGGCGGTGCGGGCGCGCACGAGGGTCGCGTCGCCGGACCACACCGAGCGGTCCGCCGCCACGAGCTCGACCTGCAGAGCCATCAGGCGGTTTCCTTCTGGATGCGCGCCCAGTTGCGCTCGACGTCCTCAAGACCACCGACGTTGAAGAACGCCTGCTCGGCGACGTGGTCCAACTCACCGTCGGCGATCTTCGAAAAGCCCTCGATGGTGTCCTTCAGCGGGACGGTCGAGCCGGAGACCCCGGTGAACTTCTCGGCCATGTACGTGTTCTGCGAGAGGAACTGCTGGATGCGGCGAGCACGGCTCACCGTCAGCTTGTCCTCCTCGGACAGCTCGTCGACACCGAGGATGGCGATGATGTCCTGCAGCTCCTTGTTCTTCTGCAGGATCTGCTTGACGCGCACCGCGGTGGTGTAGTGGTCGTTCGAGATGTACAGCGGGTCCAGGATGCGCGACGTCGAGGTCAGCGGGTCCACGGCCGGGTACAGACCGCGCGAGGCGATCTCGCGGGACAGCTCGGTCGTGGCGTCCAGGTGCGCGAACGTCGTGGCCGGCGCCGGGTCGGTGTAGTCGTCGGCCGGGACGTAGATCGCCTGCAGCGAGGTGATCGAGTGACCGCGGGTCGAGGTGATGCGCTCCTGCAGCACGCCCATCTCGTCGGCCAGCGTGGGCTGGTAGCCGACGGCCGAGGGCATGCGGCCCAGCAGCGTCGAGACCTCCGAGCCGGCCTGGGTGAACCGGAAGATGTTGTCGATGAACAGCAGCACGTCCTGGTTCTGCACGTCGCGGAAGTACTCCGCCATCGTCAGCGCCGACAGGGCCACGCGCAGGCGGGTGCCCGGCGGCTCGTCCATCTGGCCGAAGACCAGGGCGGTCTTGTCGAAGACGCCCGCCTCGGCCATCTCGGCGATGAGGTCGTTGCCCTCACGGGTGCGCTCACCGACACCGGCGAACACCGACACACCACCGTGGTCCTGCGCGACGCGCTGGATCATCTCCTGGATGAGGACGGTCTTGCCGACGCCCGCACCGCCGAAGAGGCCGATCTTCCCACCCTGGACGTACGGGGTGAGCAGGTCGATGACCTTGATGCCGGTCTCGAACATCTGGGTCTTGGACTCCAGCTGGTCGAAGGCCGGGGCCTTGCGGTGGATCGGCCAGCGCTCGGTGACCTCGAGCGTCTCGCCCTCCTCCAGGTTCAGCGCCTCACCGATGGCGTTGAAGACCTTGCCCAGGGTGACGTTGCCGACGGGCACCGAGATCGGGGCGCCGGTGTCGACGACGGCCGCACCGCGGACCATGCCGTCGGTCGGCTTCAGGGAGATGGCCCGGACCATGTTGTCACCCAGGTGGGAGGCCACCTCGAGCGTGACGGTCGTGGTCTGCCCGCCCATGGTCACCTCGGTGGTGAGGGCGTTGTTCTGGTCCGGCATCGTGTCGGCCGAGAACTCGACGTCGACGACGGGCCCGATGACTCGGGCGATGCGGCCGGTCGCACCCTTGCTGGTGCTGGTCGGCGCTTCGTTGACGGTGGCGGTCATGTCGCTCCTCGGGCTTCCTTCGTCGAGTGAGTTCTTCGTGAGGTGGTGGGGGCCGCGCGTCAGGCGCGCGAGCCGGAGGAGGCCAACGCGTCGGCGCCGCCGACGATCTCGCTGATCTCCTGGGTGATGTCCGCCTGACGGGCGTTGTTGGCCAGCCGGGTCAGCTTCTTGATGAGTTCGTCCGCGTTGTCGGTCGCGCTCTTCATGGCCCGCTGACGGGCGGCGAGCTCGGAGGCCGCCGCCTGCAGCAGGCAGTTGTAGATGCGGCTGGTGACGTACTGCGGCAGCAGCGCGTCGAGCACGGCGTCGGCGCTCGGTTCGAACTCGTAGAGCGGCTGCAGGTCCCCGCCGGTGGGCGCCTCGACGCCCTCGACGACCTCCAGCGGCAGGAGCCGGATGACCCGGGGCTCCTGCGTCACCATGCTCACGAAGTGCGTGTACACGACGTGGATCTCGTCGATCCCGCCGGCCGCGTCGTCCTGGGCGAAGTCGGCGAGCAGACGGTCACCGATCGCCTTGGCGTCGGAGTACTGCGGCGCGTCGGTGAACCCGGCCCAGGAGTCGACCACGTCGCGGCGGCGGAAGTTGTAGAACGCCGCCGCCTTGCGGCCGACCAGGTACGGGGCGACCTCCTTGCCGTCGGCGCGCAGGGCGGCGGTGAGCCGCTCGCCCTCGCGCAGCACCGACGACGAGTACGCCCCGGCCAGACCGCGGTCGGACGACAGCAGCAGCAGGGCCGCGCGCTTGACCTGGGTCTTCTCGGTGATCAACGGGTGGTCGAGCGAGGAGTTCGACGCCGCCGCCGACACCGCGCGGGTCAGCGCCCGCGCGTACGGGGTCGACGCGCGCACGTTCGCCTGCGCCTTGATGATCCGCGACGCCGCGATGAGCTCCATCGCGCGGGTGATCTTCTTGGTCGCCTGGACCGAGCGGATCTGCCGCCGGTAGGCCCTCAGCTGGCCTGCCATGTCCTGCTCCTCTTCCTTGCTCCGCTCGGTCCTTCGACTACCCCAGCGCTGCTCAGCGCTTGGTGGTGGTGATCCGCTCCTGCGAGATGTCGTCCGCGTCGGTCTGACCGTGGTCCTCGTCCGCGGGCACCGTGTGGCTGGTCTCCCCGGCCGAGAACTGCGGCTTGAAGGCGTCGATGGCCTTCTTCAGCTCGTCCTTGGCGCCGTCGGAGAACTGCTTCGTCTCGCGGATGCCCTGCATCAGCTCGGCGTGGTTGCGCTTGACGTGCTCGAGGAACTCGCGCTCGAAGCGGGAGATGTCCTCGACCTCGACGGAGTCGAGCTGGCCCGTCGTGCCCGCCCAGATCGAGACGACCTGCTCCTCGAGGGAGAAGGGCGTGTACTGCGGCTGCTTGAGCAGCTCCACCAGGCGCGCACCGCGGGCGAGCTGGTTGCGGGAGGCCTGGTCCAGGTCCGAGGCGAACATCGCGAACGCCTGCATCGACCGGTACTGCGCCAGGTCCAGCTTCAGCGTGCCCGAGATGCCCTTGATGGCCTTCGTCTGCGCGGCACCGCCGACGCGGGACACCGAGATGCCGACGTCGATGGCGGGGCGCTGGTTGGCGTTGAACAGGTCCGACTGCAGGAAGATCTGGCCGTCGGTGATGGAGATGACGTTGGTCGGGATGTACGCCGAGACGTCGTTGCCCTTGGTCTCGATGAAGGGCAGACCCGTCATCGAGCCGGCGCCGAGCTCGTCGGACAGCTTCGCGCAACGCTCCAGCAGGCGGGAGTGCAGGTAGAAGACGTCACCGGGGTAGGCCTCGCGGCCCGGCGGGCGGCGCAGCAGCAGCGACACGGCCCGGTAGGCCTCGGCCTGCTTGGACAGGTCGTCGAACACGATGAGGACGTGCTTGCCGGCGTACATCCAGTGCTGGCCGATGGCCGAACCGGTGTAGGGCGCGAGGTACTTGAACCCGGCCGGGTCGGAGGCGGGGGCCGCGACGATGGTCGTGTACTCCATCGCGCCGGCCTCCTCCAGCGAACGCTTCACCGAAGCGATCGTGGAGCCCTTCTGGCCGATGGCGACGTAGATGCAGCGGACCTGCTGCTTCGGGTCGCCCGAGGCCCAGTTGGCCTTCTGGTTGATGATCGTGTCGATCGCGATCGCGGTCTTGCCGGTCTGGCGGTCGCCGATGATCAGCTGACGCTGGCCGCGGCCGACGGGGATCATGGCGTCGATGGCCTTGATGCCGGTCTGCAGCGGCTCGCGGACCTCCTGGCGCTGCACGACCGAGGGGGCCTGCAGCTCCAGCGCACGACGGGTCTCGGCCTCGATCGGGCCCAGGCCGTCGATCGGCGCACCCAGCGGGTCGACGACGCGGCCCAGGAAGTCGTCACCGACGGGCACGGAGAGGACCTCACCCGTGCGGTGGACCTCCTGGCCCTCCTCGATGCCGGCGTAGTCGCCCAGGACGACCACACCGATGTCGCGGACGTCGAGGTTCTGCGCGAGGCCGAGGGTCCCGTCCTCGAAGCGCAGCAGCTCGTTCGCCATGACCGAGGGCAGGCCCTCGACGTGGGCGATGCCGTCGCCGGCGTCGGTCACGCGGCCGACTTCCTCACGCGCGGCGGTACCGGGGTCGTACGACGCCACGAAGGCGTCGAGAGCGTCCCGGATCTCCTCCGGGCGGATGGTCAGCTCGGCCATGGGAAGCCCTGCTCTCCTTCTCGGGTCGTGCACGTCTCAGTCCATTGTCCCTCGCCTGCGGCGAGGGCGGGTGTTCAGGAGGCTGTCAGCCGGCCAGGCGGCGGCGGGCGTCCTCGAGGCGGGCCAGGATCGACCCGTCGATGACGTCGTCACCGATGCTGACGCGCAACCCGCCCACGAGGTGCGGGTCGACGTCGACGTTGATGCGGATCGGACGGCCGTACTGGCGCGACAGCGAGGCGGCGAGCCGGTCCCGCTGGGCGTCGCTCAGCGCGGACGCGCTGACGACGTGGGCGACGAGCTGCTCGCGGCGCTGGGCCACGACCTCGACCCAGTCCTCGAGCACGCGCTCGGCGCGCAGCCCGCGGGGGGCCACGGCCACCCGGCGGGCCAGCTGGATCGTCTCGGGCACTGCCCGGTCGAGCAGCAGCCGGGAGACCAGCGAGGCGCGGTTGGCGTCCGGGGCCGTGCGGTCGGCGAGCGCGTCGCGCAGGCTGGGGTTGCCGGCGATGGTCCGGGAGAACCGGAAGAGCTCGTCCTCCAGCGCGTCCAGGTGCCCCGACCGCTCGGCCTGCGTCACGACCGCCCCGACGGCGAGCCGCTCGGTGGCGTCGGACAGGTCGCGCCCGGCCGTCCAACGCGCCGACGCCAGCGAGACCAGGGTCTCGACGGCGGCCGGGCTGATCTTGCCCGTGAACGTGGCGCGGACGAAGGCGGCCTTGGCGCCGGCCTCGCGGGACGGGTCGGTCAGCGCGCGGCGCAGGCCGACCGAGGAGTCCAGCAGGCTGGTGACGGCGAAGAGGTCCTCACCGGTCCGGCCCGCGTCGGAACCCTCGGCGGCCAGCTGCGCGTCGAGCACCTGCTGCGCGGCGGCGAGGCTCGCCTTCGCGACGCCGGAGTCGAGCTCGCTCATCGGGAGGTCGCCCCCGACTCGCTGCGCTCCAGGTCGGCCAGGAACCGGTCCACGACACCGCTCTGGCGAGCGGAGTCGTGCAGCGACTCGCCCACGATGCGCGACGCCAGGTCGGTCGCCAGGCGACCCACCTCGGCGCGCAGCTGCGCGGTGGCCTGGGCGCGCTCGGCCTCGATGGTCGCGCGCGCCGCGGTCGTGATGCGCTCGGACTCGGCCTGGGCCTGCTCGCGCATCTCGGCGAGGATCTGCGCGCCCTGCTGGCGGGCCTCCTCGCGGATGCGGTTGCCCTCGGCGCGCGCGTCCGAGAGCTGCGCCTTGTACTCCTCGAGCGCGGCCTGGGCCTCAGCCTGGGCGCGTTCGGCCTTCTCGACGTTGCCCTCGATGGCCGCGCGCCGCTCCTCGTACATGGCTTCGAGGCGCGGGACGACCTTCTTGGCGACGACGATCCAGATGATGATCGCGAAGATGATCCCGACGATCAGCTCCCCCAGGTGGGGAAGGATCGGGTAGATCGGGTCGCCCTCGACTTCTTCACCGGCTGCGGTGAAGGCTGCTACGAGCACGTTTCCTCCTTCGGGCTCAGGGCAACGGACGGATCAGGGGGCTGATCAGCCGTTGGGGTTGGTGCCCGAGAAGACGAAGGCGAGGGCGATGCCGAAGATGGCGAGCGCTTCCGCGAGGACGAAGCCCAGGATGGCGATGCTCTGGAGCATGCCGCGGGCCTCGGGCTGACGGGCGGCGCCGTTGATGTAGGCCGCGAAGATCAGGCCGATGCCGATGCCCGGGCCGATGGCGGAGAGACCGTAACCGACGATGGCGAGGGAGCCGTACATGGTCCTCTGTCATTCCTTTCGTAGCCGAAGCGCAGGTCCGCGCCCCGGGTTCTGGGTGGGGCGGGTCAGTGCTCGTCAGCGAGAGCGCTGGCGATGAAGGTGGCGGCGAGCATCGTGTAGACGTACGCCTGGAGGAACTCGACGAAGATCTCGAAGAGCGTCAGGGCGAAGGCCATGACGATCGTCGGGATCCCGACGATCTTCAGCCCGAAGCCGCCGTGGAGGAACATGTACTCCGCGCCGCTGATGAACAGCACGAGGATCAGGTGACCCGCGAACATGTTGCCGAAGAGCCGCAGGGTGATCGTCACCGGTTGGATGACCACGATCGAGAGGACCTCGAGCAGGAAGACCAGCGGCACGATCGGCTTGGGCAGCCCGTGCGGGACGACGCCCGCGAAGTAGGCCGCGAAGCCCTTCTTCCGGATCCCCACGATGTGGTAGGTGAGGTAGAGGAAGATCGTCAGGGCCAGCGGGAAGGCGATGCGCGACATCGTCGGGTACTGGATCGGCGGGATGACGCCGAACAGGTTGTTCACGAGGATGACCGAGAAGAACGTGAACAGCAGCGGGACGAACTTCAGGAACTCCTTGGACCCGATGATGTCCCGGCCGATGGAGTTGCGGACGAAGCCGTAGGCGGCCTCGACGACCATCTGCTTCTTGCCCGGGACCACCGCGAGGCGCTTGGTGCCCGCGAGCAGCAGCCAGATGATGAGGACCGCGGACAGCGCGAAGACGATGGCCGGCCGGGTGATGGCGAACGCGCCGCTCCCGATCAGCGGCTGCCAGAACATGTGCTGGTCGGGCGCTTCGTACGCGCTGGGCGCGGCAGCCAGCAGGGGCAGGCTCACGTCAACTCCTCCGTGCGAACTTCATCGTGGGTACGGGGCCGGTGGCCGGCCGCGTTCCTGAGCGAACTGGTGGTCGAGCGTCCCGCGGTCAGTGCGTACCGTACCGGAGCCACACGTAGTACAAAGTCAGCGCCTTGCCGGTGACCAGACCGATGCCCACGATGAAGTGGGTGCCGAAGAGGTGGTCGAGCCCCCAGCCGGCGAGCGCCCCGAGGAGCGCACCGGAGATGAGGTAGGACGTCACGCTCCAGGCGATCTTCTCGGTGATGCCGTTGCCGGCGTCGGTCGGCATCTGCGAGGACGGCGCGGCGGGCTTGGCGAGGCTCACTTCTCGTCCCCGCTCGCCATGAAGACCGGGATGCGCATCTTCATGAACCCGCGCAGCTCGGCGGCCAGCCACACCACCGCGGTGATGATGACGGTGAAGCCGAGCGCGGGACCGGAGATCCCGTGGATCCGCGTCAGCACCAGCATCGCGACGCCCAGGAGCACGATCTTCACCGTGTAGACGACCATCGCCGTCAGCATGATCATGTGCGGGTTCTTCTCGGTGACCTTGCGCATGACCACCAGGCGCGCTCCGAAGAAGGCGATGACGATCGCGGCGCCGATCAGCGACGAGAGGGCGGGGGCCAGGCCCTGCCAGACGGCCGTCACCACGACGCACACCACGCCGACGATCCCCGTCACGAGGGAGGCGCGACGCAGCAGCACGCCGAAGGCCTGTGCGGCCTGGACGCCTGCGTCGGTGCTCGTGCTCACGGGATTCTCTTTCGTCGTCGGTGGGTCGTCCGGTGGGACAGGCCTATCGGCGGCAGCCCCGGACTCGGGTGGAACCGGGGAGACTTCGTGAAAGCTATCACGAGCTCCGGGGTCTCCTACACCGCGTCGTGGGTCACCGGGGCTCACGTGCGGGACGTCTCGGTGGGGGCCGGCACCGGGGCCGTGCCGGACGCGTCGCTCGCTCCGTCGCTCACGGGCTCCACGGTGGGCCGTCCGCGCCGCCAGTACAAGGGCAGGAACGTCAGCGCGAGCACCAGGCAGCCCGCGGCGAAGGCCACGGCGAGGGCCTGGGCCAGCGGCAGGAAGGCGGAGGTGGCCGCGCCGAAGCTGAGGAAGGCCGCCCAGGAGTACATGACCAGCACGGCCACCCGGTGCGAGTGGCCCAGCTGCAGCAGCCGGTGGTGCAGGTGCTTCTTGTCGGGGTGCCAGAACGCCTTGCCCGCCCGCGTGCGGCGCACGACGGCCAGCAGCATGTCGCTGAACGGCACGAGCAGGACCGCGATGGGCAGCAGCAACGGGAAGAAGGCCGGGGCGATCTTCTCGTCGGCGACCGTCTCGGGGTCCACCGTGCTGGTGGCGGCGATGGTCGAGCTCGCCATGAGCAGCCCCAGCAGCATCGAGCCGGAGTCGCCCATGAAGATGCGCGCCGGGTGGAAGTTGTGGGGCAGGAAGCCCAGGCAGACGCCGACGGTGATCGCGGCGATCAGCGTGGCCAGGGAGGAGAAGTCGTCCGGGACGCTGCCGCGCTGCAGGGCGTAGGAGTACCCGAAGAAGGCGATCGCGCCGATGCCGACGATCCCGGCCGCCAGCCCGTCGAGGCCGTCGACGAAGTTGACGGCGTTCACCGAGACGAGCACGACGAGGATCGTGATGATCATCATGGTCCGCCCGGACAGCAGGGTCACCCCGCCGATCGGCAGCTGCAGCAGGCTCACGCCCTGCCAGCCCATGATCCCCGCGGCGAGCACCTGACCGGCGAGCTTGGTGACGGCGTCGAGCTGGACGATGTCGTCGGCGACCCCGACGGCGACGACCACCGCGGCGCCGACGAGGACCCACAGCGGGCCCGGGTCGGTGTCGAACACGCGGGACAGGAACGGGATCCGGCTCGAGACGACCAGCGCGGCGCCCATCCCCAGCAGCATGGCCAGCCCTCCCAGCCGCGGGATCGGGACCGTGTGCACGTCCCGGTCGCGCAGCGGGGTGACGGCGCCGACCCGCTGGGCCAGCCGCCGCACGAGGGGGGTCGTCAGGTACGTGACCGCGGCGGCCACGACGATGACGAGGAGGTAAGCCCTCATCCGCTCGCGGCCCCTGAGTGCTCCTCGTCGACGGGAGCCTCGGGCTCGGCCGGTCCGGGCTCGGCCGGCCCCTCGGGCTCGGCCCAGCCGTTCGGGACGGCCGCGCGCAGCTCGGCCTCGCTGAGGGCCCCGACGCGCACGACCCGCAGCGGGCCGTCGGAGGCGTCGACGATGGTCGAGGGCGCGCCCTTCGGGCTGGCTCCCGCGTCGAGGTAGACGCGCACGGACTCCCCGAGCTGCTCGACGGCCTCCTCGACGAGCGTGGCCGCCGGCTGCCCGGACCGGTTGGCGCTCGAGACGGCCATCGGGCCGGTGAGGCGCAGCAGCTCCAGGGCGACCGGGTGCAGCGGCATCCGCAGGGCGACCGTGCCGTTCGTCTCCCCCAGGTCCCACGTCAGCGACGGCTGCGCGCGGCAGATGATGGTCAGGGCCCCGGGCCAGAACGCGTCGATGAGCTCGCGGACCGCGAACGAGATGGAGCTGGCCAGCCCGTCGACGGTGCGCGTCTCGGGCACCAGGACCGGCGGCGGCATGTCGCGCCCGCGGCCCTTGGCCTCCAGCAGCCGCTTGACGGCGGCGGGGTTGAAGGCGTCGGCGCCGATGCCGTAGACGGTGTCGGTCGGCAGGACGACGACCTCACCGCGTTTGACGGCGTTGTGCGCGGCGGACAGTCCGCGGTCTCGGACGACGGGGTCAGCGCAATCGAACGGGGGCCTCACGAGGCAAGAGTGTCCCACCGTCCGGGCGTGTCGCGACGACCGCCTCGCGCGCGGCGGGTCAGGCGCCCTCCCGCGGCACGCTCAGCGGCGGCGGGCCGAGGTCGAGCGCGGGCGGTCCGTCAGGTCGCGGTGGCTGCGGACGTCGGTCCACGCGGCCGCCGCGAACATGGCCCGGGCGCTGAGCTCCTGCACCTCGGCGTGCTCGACGACGACGTACCCGCCCGGCCGCAGGAGCCGGGCCGCCGCCGCGACGACGCGCCGCGGGACCTGCAGGCCGTCGTCCCCGAGGCCGTACAGCGCGACCCGCGGGTCGTGCAGGGCGACCTCGGCGTCCACGGGGACCGCGCCCGGCGGGACGTACGGCGGGTTGCTCACGACGACGTCGACGGCGCCGTCGAGGTCGTCGAACGACGTGCCCGCGTCCCCCAGGCGCAGGTCCAGGCCCGGGGCGAACTCGTCGACGTTGCGCCGCGCCCAGGCGTGGGCCATCGGGTCCAGCTCGACGGCGTGGACGCTCGCGCCGGGCACCTCGGTGGCCACCGCCAGGGCGATCGCCCCGGACCCGGTGCACAGGTCGACGACGACGGGGGCGTCGACCTCGCGGGCGGCGACGATCGCCAGCTCCGCCACGGTCTCGGTCTCCGGTCGCGGCACGAACACCCCCGGGCCGACGTGCAGGTCGAGGGCCCGGAACCCGGCGCGGCCCGTGAGGTGCTGCAGCGGGACGCGTTCGGCGCGCTGGTCGAGCAGGTCGGGGAACCGGCCGGGGTCGACCCGCTCCCCCAGCGCCACCAGCACGCCCAGCCGCGAGCGCTGCACCCCGAGGGCGTGGGCGAGCAGGACCTCGGCGTCGGCCCGCGGGGTCGCGACCCCGGCGCCCGCGAGCCGCTGCTCGGCCTCGTGCAGCAGCTCACCGGCATCGATCACGTCGCCGAGGGTAGGCCCAGCAACCGGAAGGCGATCGTCTGGGTGTCCACCGTCGCCGACCCGCTGGGCGAGGTCACCGCGACCCAGGCCCCGCTCGCGGGTTCGGCCCACACCGAGGCCTGGACCCCGGTGGTGGCGCCGTTGTTCCCCACGAGGGTCCGGCCGTCGACCTCGACGGTGAACCAGCCCCACCCGGACCCGCCGCCCAGCGCGGGGATGCGCGGGGCGAGCGCCAGCGGGTCCAGCCCGCCCGTGGCCGCCGCCCGGGCGAGGGCGCCGAGGTCCTCGGCGTCGGACCAGACGCCGGTGCCGGCGGGGGTGCTGCCCGCCGAGAGCCAGACCGTGGCCTCGCGCCCGTCGGCGGCCAGCTGCCGGGCGGCCCCGGCCGGCGGCGCGGCGGGGGCGGCCACGGTGCGGGTCAGGCCCAGCGGGGTCAGCACCCGCTCGGCCAGGAGCTGCGGGTACGGCTGCCCCGTCCGCTCGGCGAGCGCGTTGCCGAGGACGGCGTAGCCGAGGTTGGAGTAGGCGAACGTGCCGGGTGCCGTCCGCAGCGGCGTCCACGCGGCGTCGCGCAGCAGGTTGTCCGGCGTGTCCCAGCGGTAGGGGTTGCCGTGGGTGAGCAGGGACAGGAGCCCGGCGGCGCCCGCGCGGGTGCTGAGCCGGGGCAGGCCGGAGGTGTGCGTCGCGAGCTGGTCGAGGGTGATCGCGGCGGCGCCCCCGCGCAGGTGCGGGTAGACCTCGCCCAGCGTCGTGGCCGGTGCCACCTCCCCGCGCGCGACCATGTCCGCGAGCAGCAGCCCGGTCAGCGACTTGGTCACCGACCCGATCTCCTGCGGCGTCCGCGCGGTCAGGGCGCGGTCGACGTCGGCGGTGCCGATCGCGGCGGACCCCTCGGGGGTCGCCGCCGCGAAGCCCTGTCCGGCCAGGCCGGCCGTCGCGGTCCGCAGCCGGTCGGCGAGCGCCGGGTCGCCCGTCCAGGCGTCCGAGGGGTGCGGGGCCGGCGCGGGCGCAAAGGCGCTCAGCCCCACGACCAGCGCGGCACCCAGCCCCGCGACGGACAGCTTCCTGACGAACGAACGGTTGCGCGGCAACGGGTCACCTCGGTCCTACGGGCGGGCGGTCACGGACCGGACGACGGCGGCCCCGCAGCCCCACGTCGTCCGCGCCTCGAACCTAGGCATCGCCGCCGCCCGTCGTCGTCCGACGATCGGCCACGATCGGTGACGCTCAGGACGCCGCGAGCTGGGCCGCCTCGTCCGCGTCGATGGCCGACTGGATGACCGGGTCGAGGTCCCCGTCGAGGACCGTGTCGAGGTTGTAGGCCTTGAAGCCCGTGCGGTGGTCCGCGATGCGGTTCTCGCCGTAGTTGTACGTGCGGATCCGCTCGGAGCGGTCGACGGTGCGGACCTGGGAGCGGCGCGCCGCCGAGGCCTGCGCGTCGGCGGCCTCCTGGGCGCGGGCGTGCAGCCGGGCCCGCAGGATGCGCAGGGCCTGCTCCTTGTTCTGCAGCTGCGACTTCTCGTTCTGGCAGCTGGCCACGACGCCCGTGGGCAGGTGCGTGACGCGCACCGCCGAGTCGGTCGTGTTGACGCTCTGACCGCCGGGCCCGGAGGACCGGAAGACGTCGATCCGCAGGTCGTTCGGGTCGAGGGCGACCTCGACCTCCTCGGCCTCCGGCATCACCAGGACCCCGACCGCGGAGGTGTGGACGCGGCCCTGCGACTCGGTGACGGGGACCCGCTGGACGCGGTGCACCCCACCCTCGTACTTCAGGCGGTGCCAGACCCCCTCCGGGGAGCTGCCACGCGTCTTCACGGCCACCGAGACGTCCTTGTAGCCGCCGAGGTCGCTCGCCGTGGAGTCGATGAGCTCGGTCGCCCAGCCGTGGCGCTCGGCGTACCGCAGGTACATCCGCAGCAGGTCACCGGCGAACAGCGCGGACTCCTCCCCGCCCTCCCCCGCCTTGATCTCCAGGATCACGTCGCGGGAGTCGTCGGGGTCGCGCGGCAGCAGGACGCGGCGCAGCCGTTCGGCGGCGTCGGTGACGGCCTGCTCGAGCCCCGGCAGCTCCGTCGCGAACGAGGCGTCCTCGGCGGCCAGTTCCCGCGCGGCCTCGAGGTCGTCGGAGGCCGCCCGCCACGCCGAGTGCGCCTCGACGACCTGCCCGAGCTCGGCGTAGCGCCGGCCGAGCGAGCGGGCCAGCCCCTGGTCGGCGTGGACGGCGGGCTCGCCCAGCCGGCGTTCGAGCTCGGCGTGCTCGTCGAGCAGCGGCTGGACGGACTCGAACACGGCAGGGCTCCTGGGGGTGGAAGGGCGGGAACGCGACAGCGCCGGCCCCACCACCTGCGAGGTGGCGGGACCGGCGCTGTGAGCCGACTACTTGGCGGTCTTCTTGCCGTAGCGCTGCTGGAAGCGGGCGACGCGGCCACCGGTGTCCAGGATCTTCTGCTTGCCCGTGTAGAACGGGTGGCAGGCGCTGCACACGTCGGCGCGCATCTCGCCGGACGTCTCGGTGCTCTTGGTGGTGAACGTGTTGCCGCAGGTGCAGACGACCTGGGTCTCGACGTACTCCGGGTGGATTCCGGCCTTCATGGTGATCTCCTCTTGGCGCTCAGTCGGCACCGGGTCGCCCATCGCGTGCGGCGTGAGCCGGTACCTGCGGTCGAAGCAGTCTCCCACAGGAGCCGCCGGGTAGTGGAACCCGGCGACCCCCCGGGAGATTCCCGTCGGTCCTGCCTCAGTCCTTGTTGACCAGCGGCGTCGAGGTCTGCACCTGGTGCAGGAACTCGAGGTTGCTGCGGGTCTTCTTGAGGCGGTCGAGCAGCAGCTCGATGGAGGCCTGCGCGTCCAGCGCGGTGACCACGCGACGCAGCTTCCAGACGGTCTGCAGCTCCTCGCGGGACATGAGGATCTCCTCGCGCCGCGTGCCCGAGGCCGGGACGTCGACGGCGGGGAAGATGCGCTTGTCGGCCAGCTGGCGCGACAGGCGGACCTCCATGTTCCCGGTGCCCTTGAACTCCTCGAAGATGACCTCGTCGGCCTTGGAGCCCGTCTCGACCAGGGCCGAGGCCAGGATCGTCAGCGAGCCGCCGTTCTCGACGTTGCGGGCCGCGCCGAAGAACCGCTTCGGCGGGTACAGCGCCGAGGCGTCGACACCGCCGGACAGGATGCGGCCGCTGGCCGGCGCCGAGATGTTGTAGGCGCGCGACAGGCGGGTCAGGGAGTCCAGCAGCACGACGACGTCGTTGCCGAGCTCCACGAGGCGCTTGGCCCGCTCGATGGCGAGCTCGGCGACCGCGGTGTGGTCGGAGGCGGGACGGTCGAAGGTGGAGGCGATGACCTCACCCTTGATCGTCCGCTGCATGTCGGTGACCTCTTCGGGACGCTCGTCCACGAGCACGACCATGAGGTGGCACTCGGGGTTGTTCGTCGTGATGGCGTTGGCGATGGCCTGCATGACCATCGTCTTGCCGGCCTTCGGCGGGGCCACGATCAGACCGCGCTGGCCCTTCCCGAGCGGCGACATCAGGTCGATGATGCGCGTCGTCAGGACGTTGGGCTCGGTCTCCAGGCGCAGCCGCTCCTGCGGGTACAGCGGCGTGAGCTTGGTGAACTCCGGGCGGTGGCGGGCCTGCTCGGGCGCCGCGCCGTTGACGGTGTCGACGCGCACGAGCGCGTTGAACTTGGCGCGCTGGCCGGACTGCTCGCCCTCACGGGGCTGACGGACGGCACCGGTGACGGCGTCGCCGGGGCGCAGGTTGTTCTTCTTCACCTGGCCGAGGGAGACGTACACGTCGTTGGCCCCGGCGAGGTAGCCCGAGGTGCGGATGAACGCGTAGTTGTCGAGGACGTCCAGGATCCCCGCGACGGGCAGCAGGACGTCGTCCTCGTTGATCTGCTCGTCGACCTCGGGAGCGCCGCCGCCCTCGCGGCCGCCGCGACGGCCCTTGCGGTCGCGGTAGCGGTTGCGCCGACCGCGACGGCCCTCGCCGTCGAAGTCGTCGGCCGGGCCGTTGCCGGGCCCGCCGCCCGAGGCGGCCTGGGGACGCTCGTCGGACCGGTTGTCCTGGCGCTCCTGGCGCTCGGGACGGTCCTGGCGCTCGGGACGGGTGCGGTTCTCGCCCCGGCCCTCGGCCCGGTCGCCACGGGGCTCGCCCTCGGCACCGTCGCGGTCGCGACGGGGCAGGACGGGCAGCTCGACCTGCTGGTCGGGTTCGCGGACGCGGTCGCGGCGGGCGCGCTCGCGGCGCGACAGGCGCTGGGGGGCGTCCTCGGAGCGCTCGGCGCGTTCCGGGCGCTCGGCCCGCTCCGTGCGGGCGTTCGTGAAGTCGTCGAGCGTGGGCTCGGGGCGCTGCTGGGCCGGCTGCTGGGAGGCGACCGGCGCGGCGTCGGCCGGCGCGGCGTCGGCGACCGGCGGGGCACCCGCCGGGGCTCCGGCGCGACGCGAACGGGTCCGCGGGGCGCGCGCGCCCTCCAGCGCCGGCGCCTCGGCCTGCGCGGAGACCTCGGCCCGCTCCGGGGCCTCGGCCCGCACGGGGGCGGGGTCCTGCGCGGGAGCGGGGGTCTGGACGTCCTGCGCGGGAGCGGAGGTCTGGGCCGGGGCGGCGGGAGCCGCGGTCCCGGCCTCGGGGCGGCCGCTGCGCTGCGGGGCGCCGGACTGGTGCTCGCGGATGGCCGCGAGCAGGTCCACCTTGCGCATGCGGCCGGTGCCCGAGATGCCGAGCTCGGTCGCGAGCGCCTGCAGCTGCGGCAGGCGGAGTGCGGACAGGCTCCCGGTGCGGCGCGCGGGCGCCTCGGCGGTCGCGGCGTCGGTGGCTGCGATGTCGGTGGTGTCGGTCACGAAGGTCCTTCCCCCTCGTCGGAGCGACGGACCGGCGGACCCGGCGCTTCGTCGGGTCCGGGGGTGTCGCGTTGACTGCCCGATCGGGCAGGAATTGGGAATCCACGGCCGCGCGAAGGAGCGCAGGACGAACGTGGAGACGCACCCGGAGGCAGGGGGACGGCCGCTGCAGGAAGACGTTCCTACGAGCGGTTGTTCTTCGACCAGCGTCCGCCAGAAACGGTCCCGCCGTGAGTGCTGATGACGATGCTAACACCCACCGGCCCGCTGTCCTTCCCCATCCCCCGTTCGGACGCGCCGCGCGTCGTGGCGCCGGACCCCTGCGGCAGCGCGCGGCGGTGGCCCGCTGGACGGCGCACCACCGGTCTCAGCCGACGCGCCAGGACACCCCGGTCGGGTGCACGGGGCGGTCGTGGACGTCCCACGTGCCCTGCGCCGCAGCGGTCTCGTGCACCCGCGCGACCCCGGCCGCGTCGGTCAGGACGAGGACGCTGGGCCCGGCCCCCGAGACGACGGCGGCCAGGCCCTGCTCCCGCAGCACCCCGAGCAGCCGCGCCGAGGCCGGCATGGCCGGGGCCCGCTGGGCCTGGTGCAGCCGCTCCTCCGTCGCGTCGAGCAGCAGGGAGGGGTCGGCCGTCAGGGCGTGCACGAGCAGACCGGCGCGACCGGCCGTCAGTGCCGCGTCGGCGTGCGGGACACCGGCGGGCAGCAGCGCCCGGGCCCGCGACGTCGCGAGCTCCACCTCGGGCACGCACACGACGGCGCGGACGTCCGGGTGCACGGAGAGCCGGACGGACTTCACGGCGTCGGGGTGCGTGGGGTCCTCGCCCCGCGTCCAGGCGATGGTGAACCCGCCGTGGACGGCGGGCGCGGCGTTGTCCGGGTGCCCCTCGCGGCGCGAGCTCTCCACGAGGACCCGCGTGCGGGTCTGCTCGTCCGTCTCGTCGACGACCCCGACGGCCAGCAGCAGCCCACGCGCGGCCGCGAGCCCGGCGACGATGGCCGACGCCGACGACCCGAGCCCCCGACCGTGCGGGATTACGTTGCGGCACAGCAGGTTCAGCCCCGGCAGCGCGTACCCCTCCGCGGCCAGCTCCTCGCGCAGGACACGGACCACGAGGTGCCGGCCGTCCGTCGGGACGGTCCCGGCGCCCTGGCCCTCGACGGTCACCGAGAGCCCCTCGGGCAGGACCTCGGCGCGCACCTCGTCGCACAGGTCGAGCGCGAGGCCGAACGCGTCGAAGCCGGGTCCGAGGTTCGCGCTCGTCGCCGGGACGCGCACGGTCACGGCCGTGCCGACCGGCAGCGGCGCGAGGGCGCGCGGACGCGCGGGGGTGCTCACCGCCTCGGACACGCGGCTCAGACGTCCAGACCGATCGCGCGGGCGATGGTCACGGCGTCGGGCTGGACGCGCGTCGGCTGGGCCGCCTCGCCGGCGAGGTCGATGGCCCACTGCGGGTCCTTCAACCCGTGCCCGGTGACGGTGATGACGATGGTCTGGCCGGCCTCGACCTCGCCGGCCTCGGCCGCGGCGAGCAGGCCGGCGACCCCGGCCGCCGACGCGGGCTCGACGAAGACGCCCTCGCGGGAGGACAGCCAGCGGTGCGCGGCGAGGATCTGCTCGTCGCTGACGGCGTCGATGCGGCCGCCGGAGTCGTCGCGGGCGGTCGTGGCGCCGGTCCAGGAGGCCGGGTGGCCGATGCGGATCGCCGTCGCGACGGTCTCGGGCTCGTCGACGGGGTGGCCCTTGACGATGGGGGCGGCACCGGCGGCCTGGAAGCCCCACATCTTGGGCGTCTTCTTCGCCACGCCGTCGGCGGCGTACTCGGTGTAGCCCTTCCAGTACGCCGTGATGTTGCCGGCGTTGCCCACGGGCAGGGCGTGGATGTCGGGGGCGTCACCCAGGACGTCGACGACCTCGAAGGCGCCCGTCTTCTGGCCCTCGATGCGGAACGGGTTGACCGAGTTCACCAGCTCGACGGGGTACGCCTCGGCGAGCTTGCGGGCCTGGTTCAGGCAGTCGTCGAAGTTGCCGTCGACCTGCAGGATCGTCGCGCCGTGGGCGACGGCCTGGGACAGCTTGCCCATGGCGATCTTGCCGTCCGGGACGAGCACGACGCTGCGGATGCCCGCGGCCGTGGCGTACGCCGCGGCCGAGGCGGACGTGTTGCCCGTCGAGGCGCAGATGACGACCTCGGCGCCGTTCTCCTTGGCCTTGGTCATGGCCATCGTCATGCCGCGGTCCTTGAAGGACCCCGTGGGGTTGCAGCCCTCGACCTTGAGGAGCACCCGGCCCCGCACGAGCTCGGACAGGTGGCGCGCCGGGACGAGCGGCGTGCCGCCCTCCCCCAGCGTGACGACCGGGGTGTCCTCGGTCACGGGCAGCCGGTCCCGGTACTCCTCGACGAGACCCCGCCACACGTGCGCCATCAGGCGTCTCCCCCCTCGACCCGCAGCACGCCGGCCACGGAGTCCACGATGTCCAGTCGTTCCAGTTCGTCGACCGTGGTCGACAGCGCCGCGTCCGTGGCGCTGTGGGTCACGACGACGAGGACCGCGCGGCCCGAGTCGTCGTGACGCTGCTGCACGGCCTCGATCGAGACGCCGTGCGCGGCGAAGACCCCGGCCACCTGGGCCAGGACGCCGGGCTTGTCGGCCACGTCGAGCCGCACGTGGTACCGGGTGACCGTCTCGCTCATGGGCTGCACGGCCAGCTGCGCGTAGGCCGACTCCCCCGGTCCGCGGCCCCCGACGACCTTGTGCCGGGCGACGGCCACCACGTCGCCCATGACGGCGCTGGCCGTGGGCCGCCCGCCCGCGCCGGGACCGTAGAACATGAGCTCACCGGCCGCCTCGGCCTCGACGTAGACGGCGTTGAACGCGCCCCGCACGCCGCCGAGCTGGTGCTCGCGCGGCAGCATCGCGGGGTGCACGCGCACCGAGACGGCCTCGTTGCCCTCGGCGTCGGTGCCCCGCTCGCAGATGGCCAGCAGCTTCACGACGCAGCCCTGCAGCTCGGCGGCGCGCACGTCGGCCGCGCTGACCTCGGTGATCCCCTCGCGGTGAACGTCGTCGAGGCTGACCCGGGTGTGGAAGGCCAGCGAGGCGAGGATCGCGGCCTTGGCGGCGGCGTCGAACCCCTCGACGTCGGCCGTCGGGTCGGCCTCGGCGTACCCGAGGGCCTGGGCCTGCTCCACCGCCTCGGCGAACCCCATGCCCGTGGTGTGCATCTGGTCCAGGACGTAGTTCGTCGTCCCGTTGACGATGCCGAGGACCCGCGTGACGCGGTCCCCCACGAGCGACTCGCGCAGCGGCCGCAGCAGCGGGATGGCCCCGGCCACGGACGCCTCGTAGTACAGGTCGACGGAGTTCTTGGCCGCGGCCTCGTACAGGGTCGGGCCGTCGGCCGCCAGCAGCGCCTTGTTCGCGGTGACGACCGAGGCGCCGTGCTCGAAGGCGCGCAGGATGAGCGAGCGGGCCGGTTCGATGCCGCCGATGACCTCGATGACGACGTCGGCGCGCGTCACCAGCTCCTCGGCGTCGGTCGTGAACAGCGACGTGTCGATGCCCGCCCCGCGGTCGCGGCCCAGCCGGCGCACCGCGATCCCGACGAGCTCGAGCGGCGCGCCCACGCGCGCCGCGAAGTCGTCGGCCTGCGTCGTCAGCAGCCGCGCCACCTCGGCGCCCACCACGCCGCACCCGAGCAGCGCGACCTTCACCGGCTCCACCGCTTGCGCTCCCTCAGTTCGTCCTGCACGATCCGCCCCACCCTCTCACCCCGGTCAGGGCGTCCTGACCGGCTCCGTCCCGACCGGCTCGGTCCTCAGCCGGCGTCGAGCGCCAGCAGGTCCTCCGGCGTCTCGCGGCGCACCAGGAGCTTGGAGGACCCGTCGCGCACCGCGACCACGGCGGGGCGGGGCACCTGGTTGTAGTTGCTGGCCATGCTGCGGCAGTAGGCGCCCGTGCCGGGCACCGCGAGCAGGTCGCCCGCCGAGGTGTCGGCCGGCAGGAACTCGTCGCGCACCACGACGTCGCCGCTCTCGCAGTGCTTGCCGACCACGCGCGAAAGCACGCCCGGGGCGGCGGAGGCGCGCGAGGCGATCGTCGCGGAGTAGTCGGCGTCGTACAGCGCGGTGCGGATGTTGTCGCTCATCCCGCCGTCGACGGACACGTAGCGCCGGCTCGTCCCGCCGTCGAGGTCGACGACCTTCGTCGTGCCGACCTCGTAGAGGGTGAACGTGCTGGGGGCGGCGATCGCCCGGCCCGGCTCGACGGACACGCGCGGGACCGCGATGCCCTGCACGAGGCACTCGCGGGCCACGATCTCGGCGAGGCGACCGGCGATCTCGACGGGGGCCAGCGGCTTGTCCTCGGACGTGTAGGCCACGCCGTACCCGCCGCCGAGGTCGATCTCGGGCAGCTCCACGCCGTGCTCGCGCTCGACCCTGCGGTGCAGCTCCAGCAGCCGGCGCGCCGAGACCTCGAACCCGCCGAGGTCGAAGATCTGCGAACCGATGTGGCTGTGGAACCCCAGGACCTGCAGCTCCGGGCGCGACAGCGCCTTGGCCACGGCGGCCTCGGCGGCCCCGCCGGCCAGCGACAGGCCGAACTTCTGGTCCTCGTGGGCCGTGGCGATGTACTGGTGCGTGTGGGCCTCGACCCCGACGGTCACGCGCAGCATCACGGGGGCGACGACCCCGCGCTCACGGGCCAGGTCGGCGACGACGTCGATCTCCTCCAGGGAGTCCACGACGATGCGACCGACCCCGGCCTCCAGCGCCGTGACGATCTCGCGGCGCGACTTGTTGTTGCCGTGCAACGCGATCCGGCCCGGCAGCACCCCGCCGCGCAGACCCAGTTCCAGTTCCCCGCCCGAGGCGGTGTCCAGGTGCAGGCCGTCCTCGGCGATCCACCGGGCGACGCCGGTGGCGATGAACGCCTTCGAGGCGTAGTAGACGTCCGCCCCGCCGCACAGGTCGGCGAAGGCGTCCGCGAACGCGTTGCGGAAGGCGGTCGCCCGGGACCGGAAGTCGAGCTCGTCGACGACGAACAGCGGCGTGCCGAAGGTCCGCGCGAGGTCGGCGACCGGGACACCGCCCACGGTCAGGGCCCCGGCGGCGTCCCGGGCGACCGTGCGCGCCCACAGCTGCGGGAGGAGTTCGTTGACGTCGGCCGGGGGCTTGAGCCACGCCGGCACGACCGCGATGTCCGCCACTCACCTACCCCCGATCACATGCGGTCCGGGGCGGAGACGCCCAGCAGACCCAGGCCGTTGGCCAGGACCTGCTTCGTGGCGTCGTTGAGCCACAGGCGCGTCCGGTGCACGTCAGTGACCTCCTCGTCGGCGCGCGGGGTGACGCGGCACGCGTCGTAGAACTTGTGGAACCTGCCCGCGAGCTCCTCGAGGTAGCGCGCGACCCGGTGCGGTTCGCGCAGCTCCGCGGCGCGCTTGACCACGTCGGGGAACTCGGCGAGGGCGGCCAGCAGCAGCGACTCGGTCTCGTCGGTCAGCAGCGAGGGCTCGAAGGCGTCCTCGCGGCGCACCCCGGCGCTCGCGGCGTTGACGCCGACGTTCGCCGTGCGGGCGTGCGCGTACTGCACGTAGAAGACCGGGTTGTCGTTGCTGCGCCGGGTCAGCAGGTCCAGGTCGACGTCGATGCTGGAGTCGACGCTGGAGCGCACGAGGGAGTAGCGGGCCGCGTCGACGCCGACGGCACCGACGAGGTCCTCCATCGTCACGACCGTCCCGGCGCGCTTGCTCATGCGGACCGGCGCGCCGTCCTTGACGAGGTTCACCATCTGGCCGATGAGGATCTCGAGGTTGACCCCGGGGGTGTCGCCGAACGCGGCGCACATGGCCATCATCCGGCCGACGTACCCGTGGTGGTCGGCGCCGAGCATCAGCACGCAGCGGTCGAACCCGCGCTCGCGCTTGTCCAGGTAGTAGGCGATGTCGCCGGAGATGTACGCCGGCTGACCGTCGCTCTTGAGGACGACGCGGTCCTTGTCGTCCCCGAAGTCGCTCGTGCGCAACCACTCCGCACCGTCGGCGGTGTACATCCGGCCGAGGTCGCGCAGCTTCTGCACCGCGCGCTCCACGGCGCCGGAGGAGTGCAGGGAGTCCTCGTGGAAGTAGACGTCGAACTCGACGCCGAAGTCGGCGAGGCTCTTCTTGATCTCGGCGAACATGAGGTCGACGCCCTCGCGGCGGAACGTCTCCTGCTGCTCCTCGCGCGGCTGGTCGAGCACACCGGGCACGCGGGCGCGGACCGCCTCGGCGATGTCGGTGACGTAGTCCCCGCCGTAGCCGTCCTCGGGGGCGGGCTCGCCGTTGGCGCGGGCGAGCAGCGAGCGGGCGAACCGGTCGATCTGGCCGCCGTGGTCGTTGAAGTAGTACTCGCGCGTCACCGACGCGCCCGAGGCCTGCAGGACGCGGGCCAGGGAGTCGCCGACCGCGGCCCACCGGGTGCCGCCGAGGTGGATCGGGCCGGTCGGGTTCGCCGAGACGAACTCGAGGTTGACCTTCTCGCCGCTGGGTTCGGCCGCGTTCCCGTAGGCCGTGCCCGCCTCGACGATCGCGCGGGCGAGCTCGCCGGCCGCCGCGGCCTCCAGGGTGACGTTGAGGAAGCCGGGACCGGCGATGTCGACGGCCCGGACGCCGTCGACCCGCACCAGGCGCTGCTGCAGGACGGCGGCGACGTCGCGCGGGGGGCGGCCGGCCTTCTTGGCGAGCTGGAGGGCGACGCTGGTCGCCCAGTCGCCGTGGTCGCGGTTCTTGGGGCGCTCCACGCGGACCTCGGCCGGGACGTCGGCGGGGTCGAGGGTCAGCTCTCCGGCGGCGACGGCCGCGGTCAGGGCATCCCTCAGGGCAGCTGAGAGCTCGGCGGGAGTCACGAGGGGCAAGCCTACCGGCGCGACGGGCCCCACCCTCGCGCGCACCGATCGGGGGAACGGTGGTCGGGGCGCGCGCCGACCACTGGTAGTGTCTGCGACGCACCGCAGGGCCCCCGTAGCTCAGCGGATAGAGCATCGGCCTCCGGAGCCGTGTGCGCAGGTTCGAGTCCTGCCGGGGGCACGCAGACGAAGGGCGCCGCACACCGTGCGGCGCCCTTCGTCGTGTCCGAGCCCCGTGCTGGGATCCGTGCCGGACCGGGCAGGTCGAGGAGGGGGGTCGCGGGTGGACGTGCAGGACGCGCTGGCGATGGCGCGCGAGCTGCTGGCCGAGCACGGGCTGCACGACTGGACGGTCGGGCTGGACCGGGCCCGCACGCGCGCGGGGGTGTGCCGCGCGGACCGGCGCTGGATCGGCTTGAGCGGGCCGCTGACGGCGCTGCACGACGAGGCCGAGGTGCGCGACACCGTGCTGCACGAGATCGCGCACGCCCTCGTGGGGCCCGGGCACGGCCACGACGCGGTGTGGCGGGCGACGGCGCGGCGCCTGGGCTGCTCGGGCGAGCGGACCTCCGCGGGCCCGCGGGCGCCGGGGCCGTGGGCCGGGACGTGCCCGGCGGGGCACACCACGACGCGCCACCGCCGCCCGACCCGGGTGCTGTCCTGCGGCCGGTGCGGGCCGGGGTTCGACCCGGCGAACGTCGTGAGCTGGCGGTTGCGGGGCCGCGAGGTGCCGCCCGCGGAGATGCCGGACAGCTACCGCGCGGACCTGCGCCGGCTGCAGGACGTCGCCGCCTCCACCGCAGGCCGCACCGCAGCACCCGCCGGGGTGCGCCGGCTCCCGGTCGGGTCGTGGGTGCGCGTGGTGGGCGGCGGCCCGTACACGGGCACCACGGGGCAGGTCGTCAAGCTCGGCCGGACGCGCTACCACGTGCGCACCCGGGCGGGGGTGCTCACCGTCCCGTTCGCGCTGGCCGAGGCGGGACGGTGAGCGGGTCTCAGCCCGGCAGGACGGCCTCGAGCGCGGCGCGCAGCGCGGGGTCCTCGGGCGTGGTGCGCGAGCGCCAGCGGCCCGCGACGGTGCCGTCGGGGGCGACGAGGAACTTCTCGAAGTTCCAGGCGACGTCCCCGGCCCGACCGTCGGCGTCGGGGACCTGCGTGAGGGTGGCGTACAGCGGGTCGCGGCCGGCGCCGTTGACCTCGAGCTTCTCCGTCATGGGGAACGTGGTGCCCCAGGTCGCGGAGCAGTACTCGGCGATCTCCTCGTTGGAGGCGGGTTCCTGCTCCTTGAACTGGTTGCAGGGCACGCCCAGGACGGTGAACCCGCGCTCGCCGTACTCCTGCTGCAGCGCCTCGAGCCCCTCGTACTGGGGGGTGAACCCGCAGCGGGAGGCGACGTTGACGACGAGGACGGCCCGGCCGGTGAGGGCCGCGGTGTCCAGCGGGCCGCCGGTGAGGGCGGTGAGGGGGGTCTGGAACGGGGAGGTCACGGCCGGAACGTACACCGGGCCTGCCGGGGGCGGTTCAACGCCCGGCGAGGACCTCGCGGACGGCTTCGCGGGCGGCCCGGCTCGCCCCGACGGTGCTGGCGGAGGGGCCGTACCCGACGAGGTGCAGGCGGGGTTCGCGCACGACGCGGGTGCCTTCGACGAGGATCCCGCCGCCGGGTTCGCGCAGGTGCAGCGGGCGCAGGTGGTCCAGGGCGGGGCGGAAGCCGGTGGCCCACAGGACGACGTCGGCGGCCTGGGTGGACCCGTCGGCCCACTGCACGCCGTCGGGCCGCAGGCGGGCGAAGGCGGGGTGCCGCTTGAGGACGCCGCGCTCGCGCAGGGCGGCGACCTCGGGGGTCAGGACCAGGCCGGTGGCCGAGACGACGCTGCCGGGTGGTTCGCCGTGCGCGACGCGGCGGGCGACGACCTCGACGGCGGCGCGGCGGGCCTCGACGTCGAAGTCGTCGCGGAACACCGGCTCGGAGCGGGTGACCCACGTGGTGGCGACGCCGAGGTCGGCGAGGTCGGCGAGGTGCTGGACGGCGGAGATGCCGCCGCCGACGACGACGACGTGCCGGCCGACGAACTCGGCCGGGCCGGCGTAGTCGGCGGTGTGCAACTGGCGGCCGCGGAAGACGTCGCGGCCGGGGTAGGACGGCCAGAACGGCTTGGTCCAGGTGCCGGTGGCGTTGACGACGGCCCGGGCGGCGAAGGCTCCCGCGCTGGAGTCGACGAGCAGGCGCGCCCCGGCCGGGCGGACCTCGTGCACGGCGACGGGGCGGCGCACGGGTCCGCCGAGCCGCAGCTCGTACTCGGCGAAGTAGGCGGGGACGACCTCGCGGGCGGGGGCCCGGGGGTCGACGGCGCCGAGGGGGTAGCCGGGCAGGTCGTGGACGCCGTTGACGCGCTCCATGACGAGCCCGGGCCAGCGGTGGCGCCAGGCGCCGCCGGGTTCGTCGTCGCTGTCGAGCACGACGTACCCGCGTCCGGGGGCGAGACCGGCGTGGTCGAGGAAGAACGCGGCGGACAGCCCGCCCTGACCGGCGCCGATCACGACGACGTCGACGGTGGCGAGCGCGGGGCTCACGGCCGCCCGCCGCTCGACCGGCCGCGCGAAGGAGTCGTCACAGCGAGTGATCGTAATCGTCCGGGGCCCGACGCGGAGGGAGAGCGGGCGGCGGGCGCGGCTACCCTCGCCGCGTGACGACCTCCTCCCCCGGTGACCGCGACGGCTCCGGCGACCCCGACGGCGCGATCGGCTCCGGCGGCCCCGACCGCGAAGTGCTCACCTGGTCGACCTTCGGGCAGGCGGTGCGGGACCTGGCCTCGGCCATCGCCCGCGACGGGTACCGCCCCGCGGTGATGCTCGGCATCGCCCGCGGCGGGCTGCCGCTGGCCGCCGGGCTGGCGTACGCGCTGGACGTGAAGGAGACCGCGACGATCAACGTCGAGTTCTACACCGGCGTCGACTCCCGGCTGCCCGAGCCCGTGGTCCTGGCCCCGTCGGTGGACCTGTCCGAGCTCGCGGGCCGCGACGTGCTCGTCGTCGACGACGTCGCGGACACGGGCCGGACCCTGGGCGTGGTCGTGCGGATGTGCGCCGAGGCCGGGGTGCGGGCGCGGGCGGCCGTCGTCTACCGCAAGCCGACCACGACGCTGGCACCGGAGTACGCGTGGAAGGAGACCGACCGCTGGATCGACTTCCCGTGGTCGGTGCAGGGACCGGTGCCCGAGCTGGGCGCGGCGCTGCCCTCAGCCTGAGCGGCGGGTCGTGCGCGCCGTGGGTGCGGCGGTGAAGGGGTCCTCCGGCCACGGGTGCCGGGGGTAGCGACCGCGCATCTCCGCGCGCACCGACGGGTAGGCGCCCCGCCAGAACGACGCCAGGTCGGACGTGACCGCCAGGGGCCGGCCGGCGGGTGAGAGCAGGTGCAGGACGACCCGGACCCGACCCTCGACCAGGCGCGGGGTGGCGGTCCACCCGAAGGCCTCCTGCAGCTTGAGCGCGACGACGGGCAGCGCGGGGTCGGAGTAGTCGACCCGGACGCTGCGGCCGGTCGGCACGGGCAGCTCGAGCGGGGCGAGCTCGTCGAGACGACCGGCCTGCGGCCAGGGCAGCAGCGCGCGCAGGGCGCCGGCGACGTCGAGCCGGGCCAGGTCGCGCCGGGAACGGACACCGCCCAGGTCGAGCCACCGCGGCAGGGTGGCCAGCAGGTGCTCGTCGCCGAGATCGGGCCACGGATCGCCTTGCGCCGCGCGGCAGCACGCCACCCGGGCCCGCAGCGACGCGGCGGCGGGCCCGAAGGTCAGCAGCCCCAGCCCCTCGCGCCGGACCCCCTCGGCGACCGCCTCGGCGACCGCGTCCGCGGGCGGGTCGGGCAGGGGGCGGGCGGACAGCTCGAGGGCCCCCAGCCGCTCGACGCGGCGGGCGCGCACGTCGCCGTCCCAGCGGACCTCCTCGACGACCTCGACACCGACGACGTCGCGCGCGGTGTCCTCGTCGAGGGGGGCGGCGGCCCGCACCCGGGCGGCGGCCCGGCCGGGGGCGCGGTCGGCGACCGCGACCGCCAGCCACCGGGCCTGGCGCAGCCCGCTGCCCGCGTCGAGCTCGACGCCCGTCCCGCCCGCCGTCGCGTACGCCGTGCCCCCGGCCGACCGCTGCCGGGCGACGCGCTCGGGGTGGGCCAGCGCCACGACGGTCCCGGCCACGAGGTCGCGCGGGGCCCCGGTCCCGCGGTGCTCGCCGGCGGCGGCCAGCAGCCGGGCGACCTCCCGGCGCCAGGTCCCGGACCCCTCGCGGGAGGCGTCGCGGGAGACCGAGCGCCACGCCGCGACGAGGTCGTCGCCGGAGCGCGCGGAGTCCTCCGACAGCAGGGCGACGACCTCGGCGGCCGCGCGGGAACCGACCCGCTCGGCCCCCTGCAGCAGCGCGCGGGCCAGCCGCGGGTGCAGCCCCACGTCGGCCATCCGGCGTCCCAGCGGCGTGATCGCCCCGCCGTCCAGGGCACCGAGCCGGGTCAGCGCCTCGCGCGCGGCGGCCAGCGGTCCGGCCGGTGGGGCGTCGAGCAGGGCCAGGTCGTCCACCTCGCCCCACCCCGCGGTCAGCAGGGCGAAGCCGGTCAGGTCGGCCGTGAGGACCTCGGGCGCGGAGTGGGCCGCCAGCAGGGCGTGCTCGGCCTGCGACCAGGCGCGCAGGACCGTGCCCGGGCCCTGCCGGGCGGCGCGGCCGGCGCGCTGGTCGGCCGAGGCGCGCGAGACCCGCACGGTGTCCAGCCCCCCGAAACCGCGGGCGTGGTCGATCCGCGGGACCCGCGACAGCCCGGCGTCGACGACGACCCGCACCCCCGGGACCGTGAGGCTGGACTCGGCCACGGCCGTGGACAGCACCACCCGGCGCCGGGGACCGGGCCGCAGGGCGGCGTCCTGCTCGGCCCCGGAGCGCCTGCCGTGCAGCGGGACCACGTCGACGTCCGCCCCCGGGCCGGACAACCGGCCTTCGACGGCGCGGATCTCCCCCGCGCCCGGCAGGAAGACGAGGACGTCCCCGGTGAGCTCGGTGAGGGCCCGGCGGACCAGCGCGGCCACGTGGTCCAGCAGCGCCGGGTCCACGCGCAGCCCCTCGGGCGGGCGCACGGGCCGCGGCGGAGGGCACCACCGCACCTCCAGCGGGTGCACGGGGGCGGTGGCCGTCACGACCGGGCCCCCGAGCAGCTGCGCCAGGCGCGGCACGTCGAGGGTGGCCGACGCGGCGACCAGCCGCAGGTCCTCGCGCAGCAGCTCGCGCGCCTGCAGGGCGAAGGCGAGGACGAGGTCGGCGTCGAGCTGGCGCTCGTGGACCTCGTCGAGCAGCAGGGCGCCGACGCCGGGCAGCTCCGGGTCGTGCAGCATCCGGCGCAGCAGCAGGCCGGTCGTGACGACCTCGACGCGGGTCCGCGGCCCGGAGCGCCGCTCGCCGCGCACCGCGTACCCGACCGTCTCGCCCACCGGTTCGCCCAGCAGCGAGGCCATCCGGGCCGCGGCGGCGCGGGCGGCGACCCGCCGGGGTTCGGCGACGACGACCCGGCCCGGGGCCCGCCCGGAGAGGTGGTCGGCCAGCGCCAGGGGCACCAGGGTGGTCTTGCCCGTGCCCGGCGGGGCCTGCAGGACGGCGGTGCCGGCCTCGTCGAGGGCTCTCAGCAGGTCGGGGACGGCGGCGCCGACCGGCAGGGTGTCCAGCAGTCCGTCGGCGAGCACCCGCTCATCCTGCCCGGGCCCGGCGGCGGCGCCGCACCACCCCGGCGGTCCCCGCGGCGAGCACCAGGACGAGGGCGAGGACCTGCCGCACGCCCAGGACGGGCCCGGCGCCCTCCCACTCGTAGCCGCCCGCCGCCAGACCGGCGAGGCGCTCGAAGTGGTTGCGGGCCCCGGGGAAGAAGAAGTCGTCGACGCCGTAGGCGACGGGGAAGGCGGCCGGGCCCGCGAGCACCGTCGCGACCGCCCACTGCGGCCGGTGGTGCGACTCGTGCTCGGCCAGCGCGGCGGCCTCGGAGGGGACCGTCGGGAAGCGGGGCGAGACGACCATGTCGCCGAAGTTCGTGGTCCGCTTGCCCGCCACGGCCTTCGAGACGACGCCGACGTAGTAGTCGGCGGCGGCGTAGCGGCAGACGGTGAGCCCGCGCGCGTCGGCGTAGAGCATCGCCAGCCCCGTCTCGGGCCAGGTCGCGACCTTCTGCGCGGCCACCGAGACGGTCAGGGGGCCGACCTCGGCGGTGGACCCCCACTCCTCACCGGGCGGGGCCGCGCAGATCGGCGCGTCACCGAGGTCGGTGACGCTGCGCCAGGTCGTCCCGACGAGGATCAGGCCGACGGCGAGCCCGGCCACGACGCCCTGGGCGACGCGGACGGGACCGGAGCGCAGCGGGGCGTGCCGACCACGGAACCACCAGTAGGCCGCGCCCAGGACCCCACCGACGAGCAGCCAGAAGAGGAGGTGGACCGCGGAGCGGCTGTGCGGGTGGCTGTACCCCCACCACTGGCGCTCGCGTCGGCCCACCCCGCTCAATCTAGGGCGGGAACCTCAGTTCGTCCCGGCGCCCGCACCGCGTCCGCCGCCACCGCGGCGACGGCGTCGCGGCGCACCCCCGGCCGGGGCCGAGGAGCGCTGCGGCGCACGGGGTTCGGTCTTGGGCTTGGGGGCCCGCTGCGGCTGCGGCGGGGCCGTCGGGACGGGCGAGTCGGCGGGGTCGACCCACGCGGCCGCCGGGCCGACGAGGCGGGAGGTCAGCTGGTGACCGGTCCCGACCGGCGTCCACTGTGGGGAGATGCCGGCCTGGCGGGCCAGGGTCCGCACGTCGCCGCGCTGGTCGGGGGTCGCGACGGTGACCACGAGGCCGCCGGCACCGGCGCGGGCCGTGCGGCCCGAGCGGTGCAGGTACGCCTTGTGCTCGGTCGGGGGGTCGACGTGCACGACGAGGCCGACGTCGTCGACGTGGATGCCGCGGGCGGCGATGTCGGTGGCGCACAGCACCTTGACCGACCCGTCGGAGAACGCGCCGAGGTTGCGCTCGCGGGCGTTCTGGCTGAGGTTGCCGTGCAGGTCGACCGCCGGGATGCCCGCGGCCGTCAGCTGCTTGGCCAGCTTCTTGGCGGCGTGCTTGGTGCGGGTGAACAGCACGGTCCGGCCCTGGCCGCCCGCCAGTTCGCGCACGAGCGCGTTCTTGGTGTCGGCCGCGACCTCCAGGACGTGGTGCTCCATGGTCGAGACGGGCGCGACGGCCGGGTCGACGGAGTGCACGACGGGCTCGGACAGGTACCGCTTGACGAGGACGTCGATGCCGTTGTCCAGGGTGGCCGAGAACAGCAGGCGCTGGCCGACGACCGGAGTCGCGTCCATGAGCCGCTTGACGCCGGGCAGGAAGCCCAGGTCGGCCATGTGGTCGGCCTCGTCGAGGACCGTGACCTCGACGGCGTCGAGGCGGCAGTGGCCCTGACCGATGAGGTCCTCGAGCCGGCCGGGGCAGGCGATGAGGACGTCGACGCCGTCGCGCAGGGCGCTGACCTGCGGGTTCTGGCCCACCCCCCCGAAGACGACGGTGGTCTTCAGCCCCGCGGCGGTGGCCAGCGGGGTGACCGTCGCGGCGACCTGGTTGGCCAGCTCGCGGGTCGGGACGAGCACCAGCGCGCGGGGGCGGGTGCTGCGGCGCGGCCGCGTCGAGGCCGCCAGGCGGGCCACCAGCGGCAGGGCGAAGGCGATGGTCTTGCCGCTGCCGGTCCGGCCCCGGCCCAGCACGTCGCGCCCGGCCAGGGAGTCCGGCAGCGTCGCGGTCTGGATGGGGAACGGGCTGGTGACGCCGCCGGCGGCTAGGACGTCGACGAGGGCCTGCGGGACGCCGAGCTCGGCGAAGGAGCGGTCGTCGGTGACGACCTCGGTGACCGTGTCGGAGACGACCTGCGGGCGCGGCGCCTCGGCCCGCTGCGCGGGCACGTTCCGCCCGGCGCCGTTCTGCGCGCCGTTCTGGGCGCCGCTCTGGCCACCGCCGCCGGAGCGGCGACGACGGCGCGGGCGGGGCACCGAGGAGTCGTTCGAGGTGGGGGTGGACGTGCGGGGGCCGCGGGACGCGGACGTGTTCACGTGGAGCCTTCCGGTGATCGGACACGACGGGGATCGGCCGTGGTGCCCGCGGAACGAACCGGACTGAACACTCGACCGCGGTCGCCGCAGGGGCGACCGCCGACGACCACCCTAGTCGCCGTCACACCCCTCCATCGGCAGGTGAGGGCCCGCAGCGCAGTTCGTGACCGATCCCACTCGCGCCCGGCGGGGCGAGTGAGGTGACCCTTTCCCGCTCCAGCGGTGGAGAGGCTACCCTCACTCCTCGTGCCCACCTCGACCAGCGCGCCGCCCCCGACGGCCGCCACCGCACGGCCGGCGGCGCCCCGGCGGTGGGGCGCGCGACGGCCCGTCGCCGTCGCCGTCGCCGCCGTCCTGCTCGTCCTGGCGGTCCTGGCCAGCCTCGCCGTCGGGTCCCGCGAGATCCCCCTGGGCACCGTCCTGGACGCACTGCGCGGCATCGGCGCCGGCTCCCAGGACGTCCTCGTCGTCCGGGAGCTGCGCGTACCGCGCACCCTCGTCGGCGTCGCGGTGGGCGTCGCGCTGGGCCTGTCGGGAGCCCTCATGCAGGCCCTGACCCGCAACCCGCTGGCCGACCCCGGGCTGCTCGGCGTCAACGCCGGCGCCGCGGCCGCCATGGTCACCGCCCTCGGCGTCCTCGGCCTGACGTCGCGGCTGCAGCTCGTGTGGGCCGCGATGGCCGGCGCCGCGGTCGTGTCCGTCGGCGTCTACGTGCTCGGCGCGACCGGCCGCGGGGGCGCCACCCCCGTCCGGCTGGCCCTGGCCGGCACCGCGGTCTCCGCGGCCCTGTACGCCTACACCAGCGCGCAGGTCCTGCTGGACTCCAGGACCTTCGACCGGTTCCGCTTCTGGCAGGTCGGCTCCCTCGCCGGGCACGACACGACGACCTTCCGGCAGGTGCTGCCCTTCTTCGTCGTCGGCACCGTCCTCGCCCTCTCGCAGGCCCGCGCCCTGAACGCCCTCGCCCTCGGGGAGGACTCCGGCCGGGCGCTGGGTGCCCACGTGGGCCGCACGCGCGTGCTCACCGCGCTGGCCGTCACCCTCCTGTGCGGGGCCGCGACCGCCACCGCCGGGCCCATCGCCTTCGTCGGCCTCGCCGTCCCGCACCTCGTGCGCGCCCTCACCGGGCCCGACCAGCGCTGGGTCCTGCCCCTGTCCTGCCTCGTGGCCCCCGCGCTGGTGCTGTTCAGCGACGTCCTGGGCCGGATCGTGGTCCGCCCCGGTGAACTGGAGGTCAGCATCGTGACCGCGCTGCTCGGGGCGCCCGTCCTCGTGGCCCTCGTCCGCCGCCGCCGGCTGGCGCAGCTGTGAGCGCGCACGCGGCGTCCCGGTCCGTCGCCGTCCCCCACCGGCGCGTCGCCGACCGGGCGCGCGCCGGGCGCACCGTCCGCGCCGGGCGCGGGTTCTCCGTGCGCGTCCAGGGCCGCACCCTGACCGTGTGCCTGGGCCTGCTCGTGGCGCTGGTCGCGGTCGTCGCCGTCAGCCTCACCACGGGCGACTACCCGATCTCCGTGCCCGAGGTCCTCAAGACCCTCGCTGGCCAGGGGCGGCGGGCCGACGAGTTCATCGTCCTGGGGCTGCGGCTGCCGCGCGTGGCCACGGGCCTGCTCGTGGGCTTCGCCCTCGGCGTGGCCGGCGCGGTGTTCCAGCTCGTCACCCGCAACCCGCTGGGGTCCCCCGACGTCATCGGCTTCACCTCCGGGGCCGTCACCGGCGCCCTCGTCGTCCTGCTCGTCCTGGGCGGCGGCGGCTGGCAGACGTCCTTCGGCGCGCTCGTCGGCGGCGGGGTGACCGCGATCGCGGTCTACCTGCTGTCCACCCGCGGCGGCGTGCAGGGCTACCGGCTCATCCTCGTCGGCATCGGCGTCTCCGCCGTCCTGCAGGCCGCCAACAGCTACCTGCTCACCCGCTCCCGCGTCGAGGACGCCCAGGCGGCCACGGTGTGGATCACCGGCTCGCTCAACGGCCGCGGCTGGGAGCAGGCCACCCCCGTCGGCGTCGGCCTCGCGCTGCTGCTGCCCGTCCTGCTGCTGAGCGGGCGCTCGCTGACGGTGCTCGACCTCGGCGACGACGCGGCCCGCGCCCTCGGCGTCGACGTCGCCCGCACCCGGCTCGTCGTCCTCGTCGCCGCCACCGCCCTCACCGCGCTGGCCGCCATGGCCGCCGGGCCCATCGCCTTCGTTGCGCTGGCCGCCCCGCAGATCGCCCGCCGCCTGACGCGGGCCGTCGGGTCCGGGCTCGTCGCCGCCGGGCTGACCGGCGCGCTGGTGCTGCTCGTCAGCGACCTCACCGCCCAGCGCCTCTTCGCCCCCACCCAGCTGCCCGTCGGCGTCGTGACCGGCGCCGTCGGCGGCGTCTACCTCGCCTGGCTGCTGGTCACCCAGTGGCGCCGCGGCCGCGGCTGACCCGGCCCCACCCGACACGAGAGGAACCTGTGAGCACCCCGAACCGGCTGCGCGGCCAGGACCTGACGCTGGCCTACGACGAGCGCACCATCGCCGCCGGCCTCGACATCGAGATCCCCGACGGCTCCTTCACCGTCGTCGTCGGACCCAACGCGTGCGGCAAGTCCACCGTGCTGCGGGCCCTGGCCCGGATGCTCAAGCCCACCGTCGGCAGCGTCTTCCTCGACGGCCAGCACATCCACTCGCTGCCGTCCAAGGAGGTCGCCCGGCGCCTGGGCCTGCTGCCGCAGACCGCCACCGCGCCCGACGGCATCACCGTCGCCGACCTCGTGGCCCGCGGCCGGTTCCCGCACCAGAAGCTGCTGCGCCAGTGGTCGGCGGACGACGAGCGCGCCGTGGACGCCGCCATGGCCTGGACGCAGGTCGACGACCTGGCCGAGCGCACCGTCGACGAACTGTCCGGCGGGCAGCGCCAGCGGGTCTGGATCGCCATGGCCCTGGCGCAGGAGACGCCCATCCTGCTGCTCGACGAACCGACGACCTACCTCGACATCGCCCACCAGATCGAGGTCCTGGACCTGTGCGCCCAGCTGCACGAGGAGCAGGACCGCACTCTGGTCGCCGTCCTGCACGACCTCAACCACGCCGCCCGCTACGCCACGCACCTCGTCGCCCTCAAGGCCGGCCGGGTCGTGGCCCAGGGCGACCCGGCGCGGATCGTGACCGCCGACCTCGTCGAGGAGGTCTTCGGCCTGCCCTGCGTCGTCATCCCCGACCCCGAGACCGGCACCCCGCTCGTGGTGCCCCGGGCCCGGGCCGCCCGCCCGGGCCGCGACCGCGAACCCCGACCGGCCTGACCCCGCGGGGCCCGGGGCCGGTGCGGGCGTTTAGCGTGTCGCAGGTGCAACCCGGACGCGGCGGTGGACCCCTCGGCAGGCTCGGGCTCGTCGTGCACCCCGTGCGCGACACCGTCGAGCAGGCCCGCGTCGTCCAGCGGTGGGCGCACGAGCACGGCAAGGAGGTCGTCGGGTTGCGCACCGACGCGACCCGGCTGCCCCCCGACGTCCGCCTGGTGGGCCAGACCGAGTTCGCCGCGACGGTCGACGCCGTCGTCAGCCTCGGCGGCGACGGGACGATGCTCGGCGCCCTGCGCCTGCTCGTGGGCCGCACCGTGCCCGTCCTCGGGGTGAACCTGGGCCACCTCGGCTTCCTCGTCGAGCTCGAACCCAGCGAACTGCCCGGCGCCCTCGAACGCATCGCCGCCGGCGACTTCACCGTCGAACCGCACCTGTCCCTGCGCACCGAGCTGCGCACCGGCAGCGAGCACCGCGAGGCCGTGGCGTTCAACGACATCGCCCTGGCCCGCACCCCCGGCCGCGGGACGGTGACGGCCGCGCTGTCGGTCGCCGACCAGCGCATCGGGTACCTGCGCTGCGACGCCATCGTGCTCGCCACCCCGACCGGCTCCACCGCGTACAACTACGCCGCCGGTGGTCCCGTCGTCTCCCCCGGCGCCGAGGCCCTGCTCGTCACCCCCGTCGCGCCCATGTCCGGCATCGGCCGGCCCATCGTGCTCGGCGTCGACGAACCCGTCCGCCTCGAACTGCTCGAGAAGTCCGGCCCGCCCACCGTCGAGGTCGACGGCATCGCCTCCGGCGAGCTGCCGGCCGGCTCGGTCATCGAGGTCCGGGCCGTGCGCGACGCCGGCCACGTCATCCGGCTCGACGCCGCCGGCCACGGGCGGCGCTCGCGGGTCAAGCTCAGCCTGCTCGACCTGCCGCTGCTGCCCGAGGAGATGCTCGAGCTGGTGCCGGCGGAGCTGCGGCGCAGCGAGTCCACGCAGCGCCGCTGAGGCCGCGACCCGCCCCGGTTCGCAGCTGGGACCGGGGGAGCCCGTCCGCCGGTGTTCAATGGCGGTGCCAAGACCGCGCGTTCGAGACGAGGGCCCGTGGTGCCCGCGCGCAGCGTCCCGGCGTCTGCGCCCAGTCCCAGGAGACGTCGTTTGTCGGCTTCCGTCGCAGTGCTCCACGTCCCGGGCGACCACGGCTACGTGGACCACCTCACCCACGAGGGGGTGGACGGCGTCGAGGTCGTCCGCCTCGCCCGGCCCGACCCGTCGCGCTGGGCCCCCTCCCCCGCCCTGGACGCCGGGTGGGTCGAGGAGAACGCCGCCCTCTTCGACGTGCTGCACCTGCACTTCGGGTTCGAGGGCCGCACGCCCGCGCAGCTGCGCGAGCTGACGACGGCGCTGCGCCGGCGGGGCCGGGGCCTGGTCCTGACCGTCCACGACCTGCAGAACCCGCACCTGACGACGCAGCACGACCACGACCGGCTGCTGGACGTGCTGGTCCCCGCCGCCGACGAGGTCGTCACCCTGACCCCGGGGGCGGCCGACGAGGTCGAGCGCCGCTGGTCGCGTCGCCCGCAGGTCGTGCCGCACCCGCACGTGGCGCCCTTCGAGGCGATGACGCCCCGCCCGCCGCGCAGCGGTCCGCGGGTCGTCGGCGTGCACCTGAAGAGCCTGCGCGCCAACCTGGTCGCCGGCCCCGTGCTGGAGTCCGCCGCCGAGGCCGTGCGGCGCCTGCCCGGCACGGTGCTGCGCGTGGACGTGCACGGCGAGGCGCTCGAGCCGTCCTTCCCCCGCCACGACGCCGCGTTGTCGGCCTGGCTGCGGGACGCCCACGCCGACGGGCGCGTCGACCTGCGCGTGCACGACCGCTTCGACGACGAGGAGCTGTTCGGCTACCTGCGGGAGCTGGACGTCTCGCTGCTGGCCTACGGGCACGGCACGCACTCGGGCTGGCTGGAGCTGTGCCACGACCTGGGCGTGCCCGTCGTGGCCGGGCACGTCGGCTACCTGCACCAGCAGCAGCGGCTCGAGCAGGTCGACCTGCTCGACCCGCAGGCCCTGGCGGCGGCCCTGGACCGCGCCGCGGCCGCCGGCCCGGGCACGGCCGCCGACGCCGGGAGCCGGGCCGCCCAGCGCCGACGGGTGGCGCAGGCGCACCGGGACCTCTACCTGCGGGTGGTCTCGCAGGTCGCCCCGCACGGGGCGGCCGGGCCGCGGGTGGACGCGTGATCGGCTGGTACGTCCACCACCACGGCGCCGGGCACCTGCAGCGCCTCGTCGCGGTGACCCGGCACCTGCGCACGCCGGTGACGGCGCTGAGCTCGGCGCCGCGCCCGGCCGGTTTCACGGGCGGGTGGGTGCAGCTCGACCGCGACGACGACGGCGACGTCGACCGCGCCTCGGCCACGGCCGGCGGCGCGCTGCACTGGGTGCCCCTGCACCACCGGGGGCTGGGGCGGCGCCACGCCGTCGTCGCCGGGTGGATCGCGCAGGCGCGCCCGCAGCTGGTCGTCACGGACGTCTCCGTCGAGGTCACGGTCCTGGCCCGGTTGTGCGGTGCGCCCGTCGTCGTCGCCGCCATGCTCGGCGACCGCGACGACGCGCCCCACCGGCTGGGCCGCGACCTCGCGACCGCGCTGCTGGCCCCCTGGCCGCAGCCCGCGCCGCAGCCCGCGCCGCAGACCCCCGCCCCGTCCGGCAGGACCCCCGTCGTCCACGTGGGGGCCTTCTCCCGCTTCGACGGCCGACCCGCCCCCACCGGCGCCACCCGGCCGGGCACGGTCCTGGTCCTGTGGGGCAGCGGCGGGCGCGACGTGAGCGACGACGAGCTGCTGGCGGCCCGGGAGGCGACGCCCGGGTGGACCTGGCGGTTCCGCGTGCCCGGGTCCCGCCTGACCAGCCCGCAGGACGAGCAGGACGTCTGGGACGCGCTGCTGGAGGCCGAGGTCGTCGTCGTGCACGGCGGCCACAACGCCGTCGCGGAGGTCGCCGCCGCCCGCCGAGCGGCCGTCGTGGTCGCCCAGGACCGGCCCTTCGCCGAGCAGCGCCGTCGCGTGGACCTGCTGCGCGCGGAGGGCCTGGTCGCCCTCGACGGCTGGCCGGCGGCCGACCGCTGGCCCGGGCTGCTCGCGCGCGCCCGCGCCGTCGGGGCCGGACCCTGGCGGCGGTGGGCGCCCGGGGACGGGGCCCAGCGCGCGGCCCGGTTCCTCGACGAGACCGCCGCGGCGCAGGGGGTGCTCGCGTGAGGTCCCCGCAGGTGGCCGTGCTGACGATCGTCGCCGGCCGCCACGAGCACCTGGTGGGTCAGCTGGTGGGTCTGCAGCACTCCGACACCGTCCCGGACCTGCACGTCGTCGTGGCCATGGGCGACCCCGGGGTCCGTCCCCTCGTCGAGGCGCGGGCCGGGGACCGGACCCGCACCGTCGTCGTCGACGTCCCCGTCCCACCGGACGGCGAGCTGCCGCTGTCGCGGGCGCGCAACGTCGCCGCGGCGACCGCCCTCGCGGCCGGGGCCGAGCTGCTCGTCTTCCTCGACGTCGACTGCGTCCCCTCCCCGGGGCTGCTGCGGACCTACCGCGACGCGGCCGCGTCGGCGCCGGTGCGCTCGGTGGCGGGACCGTCCCTGCTGTGCGGGGCGGTGACCTACCTGCCCCCCGGCGTCCGGGTCGAGCGCGCCGCCGACCTCGCCGGGCTCGCGCGGGCGGCCTCGCCGCACCCCGCCCGGCCCGCCCCCGCCGAGCACGAGGTGCTGGCGGCGGACGAGTCGCAGTGGTGGCTGTTCTGGTCCCTGTCGTTCGCGGTGAGCGCCCGGGACTGGGAGCGCTTCGGCGGGTTCTGCGAGGAGTACCGCGGGTACGGCGGCGAGGACACCGACGTCGCCGCCACCGTGCGCTCCCTGGGCGGCAGCCTGTTCTGGGTGGGGGGCGCCGAGGCCTTCCACCAGCACCACCCCACGACCAACCCGCCCGTCCAGCACGTCGAGGCCGTCGTGCGCAACGCCGGCGTCTTCCACGCCCGGTGGGGGTGGTTCCCGATGACGGGGTGGCTCGACGCCTTCGCGGCGGCCGGTCTGGCCCGCTACGACGCCGCGACCCGCACGTGGTCCTCGACGGGGGCCTCGGCGGAGGCCTCGGACAGCACCGCCCGGTAGACGCCCTCGTAGCCGGCGATCATGGCCGGCGCGGACAGCCGCGCCTCCGCCGCCGCCCGGACGCGGGCCCGGTCCATCGCGAGCGCCGGGCCGACGGCGGCGGCCAGGGCGTCGACGTCCCCGGCGGCGACGACCTCGCCCAGGGCGCTGCCCGAGCCGGGGCGGACGACCTCGCGCAGTCCCCCGCGGTCGAGGGCGACCACCGGCGTGCCGCACATCGCGGCCTCGGCCGCGACGAGGCCGAACGGCTCGTCCCACACCGGGGTCACCAGGACCGCGCCCGCGCGGCCGACGGCCCGGGCCAGCGGGGAGCCCCCCAGGTGGCCGTGCCACGTCACGCCCCGGCCCAGGTGGGGGGCGATGCGCCGCGCGAAGTACTCCTCGTCCAGCGCCGGCCCCACCAGGTCCAGGTGCCGGCCCGCCCGCGCCGCGGCGGCGATGGCCAGGTGCGGGCCCTTCTCGGGGACCAGCCGGCCGAACCAGAGCAGGTTCGTCCCGCCCGGTCCCGGCGTCCAGCGGCCCGGGTCGACGCCGTTGTGCACGACGTGCGCGCGGGGGGCCCACGGGGCCCACTGCTGGCCGGTGAACCGGCTGACGCTGGTGAACCGGGCGGAGCCGCCGCCGGCCGCCAGGGCCGACGTCAGCCACGGGGTCGGGGGCGTGTGGAACGTCGTGACCGTGGGGAAGGGCAGCGTCGCCGACAACGACAGCGGCAGGTAGTGCAGGGAGTTGTTGTGGACCAGGTCGACCTCGTCGGCGTAGCGCGTGCGCAGCGCGTCCATCACGCGCAGGTGGGCGTGGTGCTCGGCCATGAAGGCCGCGGCGGGCATCGACGGGTCGCGGCGCGACAGCTCGTCCGGTTCCCACCCGCCGCCGTCCAGGACCTCCGGCTGGGCGTCGTCCGAGCCCTGGGCCGCGAACAGCAGCACCCGGTGGCCGCGCTCGCGCAGCCCGCGGACCAGGCCGCCGACGAAGGACTCCAGCCCACCCGCGTAGGGCTCGGCGACGGGGTACCTGCTCGGTCCCAGGACCGCGACGGTCAGGGACCGCCCCCGGGTGCTCGTGCCCGCCGTCCGCGTCGACCGCACGAGGGACCTGTCGGGGTGGACGGGCGACGGGGTGCGGGACAGGAGAGGCGGGTGCACCGGCTGAGGAAAGCACGAAGTGGCCGCCACCGCGCACTCCACCCGTCCGTACGGGCTCCGAACAGCCCCTACGCTGCGGCTGTGACCGGACGCCGACGACACTACGCGCACTTCTACGGCCTCGCGCCGGTCACCCGGGACGACCGGCCGCTGGTGCTGGTCCACGGCAACTGCCAGGCCGAGTCCGTGCGCGTGCTGCTCGACTTCCCCGCCTCCCCCGTGCGCACGGTCCGGGTGCCGCCGGTGCACGAGCTGACCGCCGACGACCTGCCGCACCTGCACGCCCTGCTCGAGCAGGTCGACGTGGTCGTCTCGCAGCCGGTCCGGGACGGCTACCGGGACCTGCCCGTGGGGACCGCCGAGGTCGTCGCCGCGGGCGCGCGCCGTCCGCGGCTCGTGGTGGTGCCCGTCGTCCGCTGGGCCGCGCTGCACCCCTTCCAGGTCATCGTCCGCTCCCCCGCCGCGGGGGAACCGCCCGTCGTGCCGTACCACGACCTGCGCGTGCTGGCGCAGGCCGCGGGACGACCGCCGCTGCCGGAGGTCCCGGCCCCCGCGGCCGTCCGGGCCGTGCGGGAGCTGTCCGTCGGGGAGCTGGCGCGCCGGCACGAGGCGCACGGGTCGCTGCCCGTCACCGACCTGCTCCTGGCCGCCGGGGCGGCGGCCACCCACACGGTCAACCACCCGGGCAACGACGTCCTGCGGGGTCTGGCCGGGCGGGTCCTGGGCGCGCTGGGCGTCGAGGCCGACGTCCCCGACCCGGGCCGGACGCTGCTGGACAGCATCCACACCCCCGTGGCCCCGCAGGTGCTGGACGCCCTGGGGCTGGCCCCCGCCGCCGGTTCCACCAGCGGGCCCGGCGCGCAGGACTGGCTCGTGCACGGCGAGCGCGTGCCGCAGGACGTCGTGCGCGCCGAGCACCTGCGCTGGTACGGCGAGCACCCAGGGGTCGCCGAGGCCGGGCTGGTGCGGCACGCCGCGGCGTACGAGGCGCTGGCCGCGTGAGGGTCCCCGAGGCGGCCGTCGTCTGCCTGGTGCTCGGCCCCGCCACCCACGGCGTCACCGCCGAGGCGCTGGCCCAGTGGGACGTGCTGCGGACCGACGGCCGCGGACCGGTGCACCTGGTCCGCCGCGAGGGCCCGCCCGACCTCACCGACCTCACCGCCGCCCTGCGCGACGTCCCGGCCGGGGTCGTCTCGCTGCACGTGACCGACCGGCTGCTGGGCCCGAGCCCCGAGGACGCCGCCGCGCTCGTCGAGGGCCTGGCCCGGCAGCGGCCCCTCGTGCTCACGCTGCACGACCTGCCCCAGGCCAGCGACGGGGCCGTCAACCACCCCCGGCGCGCCGCCGCCTACGGGCGCATGGCGCGGGTCGCGGCCCACGTGGTCGTCGCCAGCCGCCACGAGGAACGTCTCCTGGCCGCCTGCGGCGTCGAGCGGCCGTGCACCGTCGTCCCGCTGCCGGTGCCGCACGTGGCCCCCTCGCCCGCCGCCGCCCCCGGCACGACGCCGACCGCGGTGGCCGTGCTCGGGTACCTGTACCCCGGCAAGGGGCACCTGCAGGTCGTGGAGGCCCTCGACGCGCTCCCCGCCGGGGTGGGCCTGCTCGCGCTGGGCCGCCCCTCGGACGGTCACGAGGACCTCGTCGACGAGCTCGTCATCCGCGCGGCGGCGGCGGGGCGCTCCTGCCGGATCACGGGTTTCGTGCCGTCGGCCGAGCTGCCGGCGCGGCTGCGCTCGGCCGTGCTGCCGGTCGCCCCGCACGAGCACCTGTCGGCGTCCGGCTCCATCAGCACCTGGATCGGCGCCGGCCGCCGTCCCCTGGTCCCGCGCAGCGACTACGCCGAGGAACTGCTGGAACGCTCCCCGGGGTGCGTGACGGTCTACGACGACTTGCGCACGGCCCTGGCGCGGGCCTGGGCGGACCCGGCCTCGACCTGGGCCGGGGCGGCCGCCGGGCCGCCGGGCCCGACGGTCGCGCAGACCACCGCCCGGCTGCGCGCGGTCCTGCGGGCCGCCGGCCGGCACGTGCTGATCGACGTGCGCGACGGCGCCCGGGTGCCCACCCCGTGAGCGGGGCGGACGTGGCGGCGACCCCGGAGGCAGCGGTGAGGGTGTCGGTCGTGGTCCCCCACTACGAGGCCCCGCACGACCTCGAGCTCGTGCTGGGCGCGCTCGCGCTGCAGGACCACCCCCTGCACCTGCTGGACGTCGTCGTGGCCGACGACGGCTCGCGCACCCCGCCGGCCCCGGGGCCGCGGCCGTTCCCGGTGCGCGTGGTCGCCCAGGAGGACGCCGGGTTCCGCGCAGCCGCCGCCCGCAACCTCGGGGCCGCGCACGCCACCGGCGAGGTCCTGTGCTTCCTGGACGCCGACACCGTCCCCGAACCGGGGTACGTCGCGGCCGTGCTGCGGGCGGTGCGCGCGGGAGCCGACCTCGTCGTCGGCCGCCGTCGCCACGCCGACCTGTCCGCGGCCACCCCCGGCGCCCTCGCGGCGTGGTGGCGCGGGCAGGGGCCCGCCCCGGAGCTCTTCGAGGACCCGGCCTGGCTGCGCGAGGCGTACGAGCGCACCGGCGACCTGCGCGACGCCGGTGACGACGCGTACCGCTTCGTCATCTCCGCGGTCCTCAGCGTCACCCGCGAGCTGTTCGACGCGGTGGGCGGCTTCGAGGAGTCGTTCACGCAGTACGGCGGGGAGGACTGGGAGTTCGCCCACCGGTGCTGGCTGCGGGGGGCGGACTTCGCCCACGCCCCCGACGCGGTCGCCTGGCACGACGGGCCCGACTTCGCCGGCCGCACCGACGACGCGGACGCCCGCCGCTCCCGCAACGCCGAGGGGCTGGCGCTGGCCCGGTTCGTCCCCGGTCCCGCGACCCGCGGCGCCGGGCTGGTCTGGGCCTTCCCCGACGTCGTCGTGACCCTCGACGACACCGGGGCCGAGGTGGCCGACGTCGTGGCCTGCGTCGCGAGCCTGCTGGCGGGCACCGACGGCGGGGTCTGGCTGCGCTCGGGGGACGCCTGCGACGAGCTCGCGGACCCGCGCGTGCACCGCGGGACCCCGCCGGCGGACGTGCTGGGCCGCTGCCGCTTCCGCGTCGACCTGGACCGGCCCGTGGTCCTGACCGGGGCCACGCTCGCCGAGCTGACCGACGTCGCGCCGGTGCGGGTCGGCGACGACCTGCTCGTGCGGCGGACCCGGGACGTGGCCCGGTCCGCCGGCGCCGCCGACGTGGCCGTGCCGGCCGACCCCGCCGTGCGGGCCGACCCCCTGGACGGGGTCGACCTGCAGCGGGCCTGGGGCCGCTACGACCACCGACGCCACGTCCGCCTTCAGCGGTCGCTGCGCACGCCGTTCGTCGTCAGCGAGCGGCCGATCGCCGCGCCGTAGTCGGCGACGACCTGCTCGTCCACGACCCCGTCGGAGACCAGCTGCACCAGGCAGCGCACGACGAGGTCGGTGGAGCCGTAGACGAAGTGGGCCAGCAGGGCCAGGTGCTTGACCTGCTCGGCCTCCAGCACCTCCAGCCGCCCGAAGTCCTTGACGTAGGCCACGTCGGCCTCGATGACCTGCTGGTGGTGCTCGAAGATGTTCCCGTCCAGCACGCCCGGGGCGATGGGCCACTTCTTGATCGCCGCGAAGGTGTGCGGCAGGAACCCCTGGGCGCGCAGCTCGGCGTCGACCTCGCCGAACAGCGGCTGGCCCTCGTACAGCGGGACGAAGGAGACCTCGGTGTGCACGGCGACGGCCCCGGCCAGGGTCCGCCGCCCGTTCTGGAAGATCGTCAGCTCCGAGCCCTGGACGTCGATCTTCAGCAGGTCCAGGGGCCCGAGGTCGTCGAGGTCGTCCAGGCGCTTCGTGGCGACGGTGCCGCGGCGCAGGACCTCCCCGTAGCGCGCGAACTCGTTCAGCGCGGACAGCCGCCGCACGTCCGGCTCGAAGAGGCTGGTCATCCCGTTCATCCAGGTGACCTTGAGCTCGTGCTCGCCGCCGTCGCCGACGGCGTGCGGCAGGTACCGCTCGTTCGGTCCCGCGGCCTCGAGCAGGGCGGTGAGGGCCTCGGCCTGCGGTTCGAATCCCGTGACCGTGCACAGGCCCGCGGTGAGCATGTCCTTGTACGGGGGGTCACCGTCGATCGGGTTCGCCCCGATGTCAACCACGGCCGTGAGCCGCTCCACCGCCAGTCGATCCACCCACGAGTGCACTACGGCTCCCCTTCGTCGCCGGCGCCCGCCGTGGGCGCGCCTGGTCATGAGTACCAGGCACCACCCCGGCGCCGGCCGCGCGGGGCCGCCGGTCGGCCCGGCCGCAGGCACACCTCGCGCCCGTCACGGCGGGGATCGCGGGCGCGAGATGCGCCTCCGGCGGGAGGGGGCCGTCAGGGCGCGGCGGTCGCCGTCGCCCCGGCCAGCGCGGCCGCGCTCGCGGTCGGGGCGCTGACGGCGGCCTCGTCCCGCTGCGCGGTGGCGGTGCTCGTCGCCCGGTCCGTGGGGGTGCCGGTCGCGGTGGCGGTCGCCTCCGGCGAGGACGTCGCCGTGCCCGTGCGCTCGCCCGTGGCGGTGGCCGTGCTCGTGGGGTCCTCGGTCGCGGTGCCCGTCGCCGTACCCGTCGGGGAATCCGTCGCCGTGCTCGTGGCGGTCTCGGTGGCGGTGTCCGTCGGGGTGCCCGTCGGGGTGGGGGTGGGCGTCGACGGGGTCGACGTCACCGTGGTGCCGAGGATGGTGCTGCTCGTGGTCGCGGTGTCGCCCTGGCGCTCGGCCGCGACGCTCTTGCCGCTGACGGACTCGAAGACGAAGATCCCGCCCACGCTCAGGACGAACGCGACGACGCCGAGGAGCACGGCGTGCCGGGCGCGGAACCGCTTGCGCCGCGGCGGTCCCGGGGTCGGCGCCGGGCCGGGGCCGGGCGCACCGGCCTCGTCGACGACGGGCGGCTCGGTGCGGTCGGGGTGCTCGTCCTGCGCCGGGGGCACCGGACCCGTGCGCCGGTCGCGGGCGCGACGGGCGACCTCGGCGAGGTGCTCCCGGCTCCGGTTCAGGGTGAAGCCGTAGATCGCCGCCGCCGTGGAGGCGATGACGCTGCCGAGGGCCGCGCCGACGAGGGTGCCGTACGCGCCGAAGCTCTTCAGCCCGGCCAGCAGCACGGCCGACGTGACGGCCGCGCCCGCTCCGCCCGCGATCTGCAGCCAGTTGATGGTCAGGGTGGTCCGCTGGGGTGTCTGCTCGCTCATGCCGCGTCCCATGGTGTCACCCGGGTCCGGGGGTTCCGGCCACCCGGCGAGCGAGTCCTGTGAAGGTGCGCCACAGTGATCGCCATGACGATCCTCGTGCAGGACCTGAACCAGTGGAAGGGCGCGGCCGTCCTCGACGTCAGCGACGCGAAGATCGGCACCCTCAGCTCCGTCTACGTCGACGCCGCCACCGACGAGTGGCTGTTCGCGGCCGTCGAGACCGGCGTCGTGGGGTTCAAGAAGGTCGTGCTCGTGCCCCTGGACGGCGCCGCCGTCGGCCGCCACGACATCCGGGTGGCCTTCCCCAAGGAGACCGTCAAGGCCTCGCCGTCGTTCGGGACCGACGAGGAGCTCGGCCCCGACGACGAACCGCGCATCTACGCCGCCTACGCCATGGAGTACTCGGCCGCCGACACGCCCAGCGGCCGCCACCTGGCCCGGCGCTGACCCGCGGCTGACCCTGCGGCCGACCCTGCGGCTGACCCGCGACTGACTGCAGAGCGGGTCAGCCGCGGGCGCGCTGCATGGCGTCGCTGACCTCGCCGACGAGCTCCTCCAGGACGTCCTCGAGGAACACCACGCCCGTGACCTCACCGGCCGCGTCGACGACGCGGGCCAGGTGCGCGCCCGTGCGGCGCATCGCGGCGAGGGCGTCCTCGACCTCCTCGCCCGCCCCGAGGGTCCCCAGGGCCCGGACCCGCTTCTCCGGCACCGGTTCGGCGTACCGGTCGTCGTCCGCGTACAGGATGTCCTTCAGGTGCAGGTAGCCCTCCAGGTCGCCGGCGGCGTCGACGACGGGGAAGCGGCTGAACCCCGTGCGGGCCACGAGGGCCTCCACGTCGGCGGGGGTCGAACCGGCGGGCAGGGTGCGCAGCTCGGCCAGCGGCACGGCGATGTCGCCGACCGTGCGGTCGGAGAACTCCAGCGCCCCCGTCACCAGCCCGCCGGAGTCGTCGAGCGTGCCCTCCCGGCGGGACTCGGCGACGATCGACTGCACCTCCTCGACGGTGAACGCGCTGGAGACCTCGTCCTTGGGCTCGACGCCCAGCGCCCGCAGGGCGGCGTTCGTCAGGGCGTTCAGGGCGCGGATGACGGGCCCGATGACCCGCCCGATCGCGACCAGCGGCGGGGCCAGGAGCAGCACCGCGCGGTCGGGGCCGGCGATCGAGAGGTTCTTGGGGATCATCTCGCCGACGACGACGTGCAGGTACGTGACGATCGACAGCGCGATGACGAGGGCGACGGGGTGGATCAGCACCTCGGGCAGGTGCACGGCGTGGAACAGCGGTTCCAGCAGGTGCGCGATGGCCGGCTCGGCCACGGCGCCCAGCCCCAGGGAGCACAGGGTCACCCCCAGCTGGCAGGCCGCCAGCATGAGCGAGACGTGCTCCATGGCGGTCAGCGCCGAGCGCGCCCGGGCGCTGGACTCGGCCAGCGGCTCGATCTGGCTGCGCCGGGCCGACAGCACGGCGAACTCGGCGCCGACGAAGAAGGCGTTGCCCAGGATCAGGAACACCGCCAGGAGCAGCGAGGCCTGGTTGCTCACCGGGCACCTCCCGCGCTCGCGACGGCCCCGGAGACGGCCCCCGAGACGGCTTCGGACACGGTGACGGGCCGGGGGCGCAGCCGCAGCCGTTCGACCCGGCGGCCCTCCATGCGCGCCACGCGCAGGACCGCGCCGTCGATCTCCACCTCGTCGCCGACGGCGGGGATGCGGCCGAGGCGGGCCATGACGAACCCGCCGACGGTCTCGTAGGCGGGGTCGTCGGGGACGTCGACCCCGCAGGCGTCGCGGACCTCGTCGGGCCGGGCCAGGCCGGGGACGGTCCAGGAGGAGTCGCGGTGCTGGCGCAGGCCGCCGCGGTCGCGGTCGTGCTCGTCGGAGACGTCCCCGACGATCTCCTCGACGAGGTCCTCCAGCGTCACCACGCCGGCCGTGCCGCCGTACTCGTCGACGACCACGGCGAGCTGCAACCCTTTCTGCCGCAGTTGCACCAGCAGCGGTTCGAGGGTCAGGGAGTCCGGCACGCGGCGGGCGGTGGACATCAGGGCCGCGGCGGGCACGTCGTGCCGGCGCTCGGGCGGGACCGCGACGGCGGCCTTGACGTGCACGACGCCGCGCACGTCGTCGTCGTCGTCCCCGGTCACGGGGAACCGGGAGTGGCCCGTGGTGCGGGCGCGCGCGACGACGTCGGCGGCGGTCTCCTCCAGCCGCACGACCTCCATCCGCACGCGCGGGGTCATGACGTCGGCGGCGGTCTGGTCTCCGAACAGCAGCGAGCGGCTGATGAGGTTCGCGGTGCCCTCGTCGAGGGTCCCCAGGTCGGCCGAGCGCCGCACGAGCGCGGCCAGCTCGCGCGCCGAACGGGCCCCGGACAGCTCCTCCTGGGGTTCGACGCCGATGCGCCGCAGGAACCAGTTCGCGCTGCCGTTCAGGACCGTGATGAGGGGCCCGGTGAACCAGGTGAACCCGCGCTGCAGCGGGGCGACGACCCCGGCGGTGCGCAGCGGCACCGACAGGGCGAGGTTCTTGGGGATCAGCTCCCCCACGACCATCGAGAACGCGGCCGCGACGACGACGCTGACGACGCCGGCGACGGTGTCCGCGAGGCCGTCGCCGAGCCCCAGCGCGCTCAGCGGGCCGTGCAGCAGCGAGGCGAGGGACGGTTCGGTGAGGTAGCCGACGAGCAGCGTCGTCAGGGTGATCCCGACCTGGGCGCCCGACAGCTGGGTCGACAGCGTCCGCAGCGCGGGCAGCACCCCGGCGGCCCGGCGGTCACCGTCCTCGACGGCCTTCTCGACGGTGAACCGGTCGAGGGTGACGAACGCGAACTCGGCGGCGACGAACACCGCGGTGCCCAGGGTCAGGACGATCCCGACGAGCAGGAGGAGCCATTCGGTCAGCACGCGGGGACTCCTGAGGGACGGGTCAGGGGGCCGGTCACGGGGCTGGTACTGGGAGGGTCGCTGCTGGGGGGGCCGGTCTCGGCCCTGGAACTTGAGCTCATGACACCGACGATCGTAGTGGGTGCCCGGATTCCGGCACCGCGACCGCGCGGGCCCTCAGAACAGGGTGTCCCCCGCCAGGAACGTCTCCAGCGGCGTCACGCAGCGGCGCGCGGCCCGCAGCAGGGAGTCGTGCCCGCAGCCGCCGGCGACGAGCGCGGTCGCGCTCGGGACGGCGGCGGCCATCGCCAGGGCGGCCTCGCCGAAGAACGCGGGCGACCGTTCCCCGGTCAGCAGCAGGGCCCGGGCGGGCAGGTCGGCGTAGCTGTCGGCGGGGCCGTCGAACTGCAGCCCGGCCCGGGTCTCGGCGAGCACCTGCGGCAGCCGGGCGGCGGTGGACCGGCCCCACTCGGTGCGGGCCAGCAGGCCGCCGACCAGGCGCTGCACGCGTTCGGAGCGTCCCACCGCCTGCAGCGAGGAGGTCCGCAGGTGCCGGTCGAGGTGGGCCAGGGCCAGCTCGGGCGAGCCGGTCGCCAGCGCCCGCGCGGCCTGCTCGAGGGCCTCCTCGGGCACGGACCCGTCGATGGGCAGGACGGCGTCGTAGACGGCGACGCGCTCGACGCAGCGGTCGAGCAGGCCGGCGGTGGCCAGCAGGGCGACGAGCCCGCCGAGGCCGTGGCCCAGGACGAGGCGGGCACCGGTGCGGGTCAGGACGGCTCCGAGCAGGGCGACGTCGTCGGCGACGGCGTAGCGGGCGCCGTCGCGGCCGGTGTGCTCGCGGTCGTAGCGGTGCACGGTGAACCGGGCGCCCAGTCGCTCGGCGAGCCTGGTGTAGTCGGCGGCGGCACGGGTGCCGTGGACGAGGACCAGACCGGGGCCGGTCCCGGTGGTGACGACGTCGACGGGTTCGCCGTTCGCCCGCCGGACGCCCTCCAGGATCACCGGTCGGACCGTCCGCCCGGGCCGGGCGCCGGGGCCTGCTCGCTCACGCGCTCACCAGCCCGCGGGCAGCGGGCGTCCTTCGTCGTACCCGGCGGAGGACTGCAGGCCCACGACGGCGCGCTCGGCGTACTCGGGCACGGTGCGGGCCCCGACGTAGGTGAAGGAGGACCGGACGCCGGAGGTGATCTGGTCGAGCAGGTCCTCCACGCCCGGGCGGGCGGGGTCCAGGTGCATGCGCGAGGAGGAGATGCCCTCCTCGAACAGGCCCTTGCGGGCGCGCTGGAACGGGGAGTCGGCGCGGGTGCGGGCGGCGACGGCGCGGGCCGAGGCCATCCCGAAGCTCTCCTTGTACTCGCGCCCGCCGGCGTCGACGGCGAGGTCGCCGGGGCTCTCGTGGGTGCCGGCGAACCAGGACCCGACCATGACCTGCGAGGCGCCGGCGGCCAGGGCGAGGGCGACGTCGCGCGGGTGGCGGACACCGCCGTCGGCCCAGACGTGGGCGCCGAGCTCGCGCGCGGCCGCGGCGCACTCCAGGACGGCGGAGAACTGCGGGCGCCCGACGCCGGTCATCATCCGCGTGGTGCACATGGCCCCGGGCCCGACGCCGACCTTGACGACGTCCGCGCCGGCAGCGACGAGGTCGCGCACGCCGGCGGCCGTCACGACGTTGCCGGCCACGACGGGCACCTGCGGGTCCACGGAGCGCACGGCGCGCAGCGCGTCGAGCATCTTCTCCTGGTGCCCGTGCGCGGTGTCGACGACGAGGGTGTCGATCCCGGTGTCCAGCAACGCCTTCGCGGTGGCGGCCACGTCGCCGTTGATGCCGACGGCGGCGGCGACGCGCAGCCGGCCGCGCGCGTCGAGGGCCGGGGTGTAGACGGTGGAGCGCAGCGCCCCCGTGCGCGTGAGGGCCCCGACGAGGACCGGCCCGTCGCCGTCGTCGCGCACGACGGGGGCGAACCGGCGGCGGGAGTCGTGCAGCACGCCGAAGGCGGCCTCGAGGTCGGACTCGACGGTGGCGGCGTCCAGGGACACCGGCCGCCGGCTCATGACCGCCCCGACCTGCGTGAAGCGGTCGACGTCGGCGCAGTCGGCGGGGGTGACGACGCCGAGGACGTGCCGGCCGCCGTCCAGGACGACGGCCGCGCCGTGGGAGCGCTTGGGGATGAGGGCCAGCGCCTCGGCGACGGTGGCGTGCTCGTCCAGCACGACGGGCGTCTCGAAGACGGGGTGGCGGTCCTTGACCCAGGAGACGACCTCCGCGACGACGTCGAGGGGCAGGTCCTGCGGCAGGACGGCCATGCCGCCGCGGCGGGCGACGGTCTCGGCCATCCGCCGGCCCGAGACCGCCGTCATGTTGGCCACGACGACGGGGATCGTGGTCCCCGTGCCGTCGCCGGTGGACAGGTCCACGTCGAGGCGGGAGGTGACGTCCGACCGCGACGGCGCGAGGAACACGTCGTTGTAGGTCAGGTCGTGCCGGGGCTGCTGGCCGTCGAGGAAGCGCACGCCACCAGGGTAGGCGGCGGGCCCGGGCTCAGAGCCGGAAGGAGCCCACCGCGGCGCGCAGGTCGCGGGCGGCGCCGGAGACCTCGTCGGCGGCGGCCTGGGTGGCCCCCGCGTCCGACGTCGTGCGGGCGGCGGCCGCGGCGATGCCCGAGATGTTGTTCGTGATCTCCTGCGAGCCGTTCGAGACCTCCGAGACGTTGCGGACCATCTCGCTGGTCGTGGCGGACTGCTCCTCCACGGCGGCGGCGATGGTGGCCTGCAGGCCGTCGATGCGGCCGATGACCTCGGTGATCTCGCCGATGGCGGCGGCGGCCGAGGCGGCGTCGGCCTGGGTGGCGGCCACGCGCCCGACGATCTCCTCGGTCGCGCGAGCGGTCTGCTGGGCCAGTTCCTTGACCTCCCCGGCCACGACGGCGAAGCCCTTGCCCATCTCCCCGGCCCGGGCGGCTTCGATGGTCGCGTTCAGCGCGAGCAGGTTGGTCTGCTCGGCGATGGAGGTGATGAGCTTGACCACGTCGCCGATCTCGCGGGAGGACACCGACAGGCGCTCGAGGGTGGCGCCGGCCTCCTGCGCGGAGGCCACGGCGGCCGAGGCCACCGAGGAGGCGTCGGCGGTGGAGGCCGCGATGTCGCGGATGGCCGCGCTCATCTCGTCCCCGGCGGCGGCGACGGTGCCGACGTTGGCCGCGATGTCGCTGGAGGCGAGCAGGACGACGTCCGCCTGGGCGGAGGACTCGGCGGCCCCGGAGGACAGCCGCTGCGAGACGTCGGTGAGCGCGCCGGAGGCCTGCTGCAGACCCTCCGCGCTGCGGCCGATGGAGCGGACGGTCTCGGCGACCTGGTCCAGGGCGGTGTTGAGGGCGATCGCGGTGAGCCCGACCTCGTCGCGGCCGACGACCTCGACGCGCTCGTCCAGGCGGCCCGCGGCCAGCGCCTCGGCGACGCGGCGGGTGCGGTCCAGCGGCCGGGAGATGGACCGGGTGATGACCAGGCCCATGCCGACGGCGAGCACCAGGGCGCCCGCGGCCACGGCCCCGACGAGGAGGCGGGCGCTGCGGTAGGCGGCGGCGCCCTCGGCGGCGTCGCGGGCGGCCGCGGCGGTGAAGGTGTCCTGGACGCGCTGCAGCTCGTCGTTCGTCGTCGACTGCCCGATGCCGCCGGCCGAGACGGGGACGCTCTCGTCGTTGCGGGTGTCCATCATCTTCTGGGCCTGGCCGCTGACGGCCAGGTCCATGAGGACGGAGGTCCCGGCCGTGTACTCGTCCAGGGCCGCGTCGACGGCGTCGAGCTGGGCGGTCGGCACGACGGTGGCCCGGTCGCGGAACTCCTTCCACGTCGAGCGGACGTCCGCGAGGGTCTCCCCGAAGGTGGCCTGCGCCTTCGGCGACGGGGCGAGCGCGGTGGCGAACAGGTCCTTGGTGGCGCGCTGGTACTGCGTGCGCACCTGCCCGAGCGTCTGCTGACCGGTGACGTACTCGGTGCTCACCGTCTGCAGGCGCTCCTGCGCCCCGGCGAGCTGGACGAGGCCGACGCCCGCGGCGGTGAGCAGCAGCACGCACAGGACGGCGAAGCTGGCGGCGATCTTGGTGCTGACCCGCAGGTCGAGGAGGAACCGCGGCACGTCGTCTCCCGGTGTGCGTCGCGCGAGCGCCGTCGGACGAGCGGCACCGGGGTCCATCGGCGCACCGCGCGCTGCCCTGAGCCGCGGCCCGCGCACGGTCCTCGCGGAGAGCGTGTGCAGGGCTCGTGCACGCAGCCGCCGTCCAGCTCGCGTCCGGGTTCACGGGGCCGGGACCGGCCTACGCTGGTCGCCATGAGCATCGGAGCCACGTCGGCGCCCCAGGGTGGCGCGCAGCAGAACGGTCAGCCGCCGCGCACGGCCGTGGTCGTCGAGGACGAACCCACGATCGCCGACGCCGTCGCCCGCCGGCTGCGGGCCGAGGGCTACACGGTCGAGACCGCCGGCGACGGCCCCAGCGGGGTGGAGCTGTGCGAGCGGGTCTCCCCCGACGTCGTGGTGCTCGACGTCATGCTCCCGGGGTTCGACGGCCTGGAGGTGTGCCGGCGGGTGCAGGCCTCGCGCCCGGTGCCGGTGCTCATGCTCACCGCGCGCGACGACGAGACGGACAAGCTCGTGGGCCTGGGCGTGGGCGCGGACGACTACATGACCAAGCCGTTCTCGATGCGCGAGCTGGTGGCGCGGGTCAACGGCCTCGTGCGCCGCGTCGAGCGCGCGCGGGCGCTGGTGGGCTCGCCCGCGTCGGCGTCGGAGGCCATGGTCTTCGCCGTCGAGGGCGGTGAGCTGGAGATCGACCGCGCCCAGCGCCGGGTCCGCCGGGCCGGGGACGAGAAGCACCTGACGCCCACGGAGTTCGACCTGCTGGTGTGCCTGGCGCAGTCCCCGCGCACGGTCCTGACCCGCGAGAAGCTGCTCGAGGAGGTCTGGGACTGGGTGGACGCCTCCGGCACCCGGACGGTCGACAGCCACGTGAAGGCCCTGCGGCGCAAGCTGGGCCCGGACCTGGTCCGCACCGTGCACGGGGTGGGGTACGCGTTCGAGCCGACCGGCGGCCAGGAGGCCCCGTGAGCTCCGGCCACCCGTCCGAACCCGCCGGCTCGGGCCTGACGGGCCCCATCCCGATCAGCGGGGCGGCGCACGACGCCCGGCTGCGGGCGACCGGGACCGCGACCCGGACGGCGGCCAGGACGGCCACGCGCCGGCCGTGGCCGGACGTGCGCCCGCTGGACCCGGTGCACTCGATCAAGACCAAGCTCGCGCTGCTCGTGGCCGCCTCGGTGACGATGGCCTCGCTGCTGGTGTGGGCGGGGCTGCGGCTGGCCGAGATCCACATCGGTCCGCGCTACACGCTGCCGGCCTCGATCGTGGTCACCCTGGTGTTCACCCAGCTGCTGGCGCGGGGCATGACGTCGCCGCTGCGGGAGATGACGGCCGCGGCGCGCGCGATGGCCACGGGCGACTACTCCCGGCGGGTGCGCTCGACGTCCAGCGACGAGGTCGGTGAGCTCGCCGACGCGTTCAACCGGATGGCCGAGGACCTCGAGGCCGTGGACCGGGAGCGGCGCGAGCTGGTCGCGAACGTCAGCCACGAGCTGCGCACGCCGGTCTCGGCGCTGCACGCCGTGATGGAGAACCTGGTCGACGGGGTGACCGAACCGGACCAGGAGACGCTGAACACGGCCCTGGCCCAGACCGAGCGGCTGGGCCGGCTGGTGGAGCAGCTGCTGGACCTGTCGCGGCTGGACGCCGGGGCCGTGGAGCTGGACCGCGAGCTGCTGGCGCTGGAGCCGTTCCTGGGGCAGGCCGTGCGGGCGATGTCGATGACGGGCCGCGACGTGGAGTACGTCCTCGACGTCGAGCCGCGCGACCTGGACGTGGTCGTGGACTCCGCCCGGCTGCACCAGGTGGTGGCGAACCTGCTGGACAACGCCTCGCGGCACTCCCCGCCCGGCGGGAAGGTCTTCGTCTCGGCGCAGGCCGTGGGCCAGGTCGTGCGGATCACCGTGCAGGACCAGGGCCCGGGCATCGCCGACGCCGACCGCGAGCGCGTCTTCGAGCGCTTCCAGCGCGGCAGCGCGCGCACCGACGGCGGCACCGGGCTCGGGCTGGCCATCGCGCGCTGGGCCGTGCAGCTGCACGGGGGGACGATCCGGGTGGCGCCGACGCCGGAGGAGGGTGGCTGCCGCATCGACGTCCACCTGCCGAGGGTCACGGGCGAGGCACCCACCGTGACGAACGCCGTGACGGACGCGGCCGCGCACGCGCAGGGGCGCGGGTAGTCCCGTTCCCAGGGCGGCGGGCGGGCGCATACCACACCGGGATAGGGTGGACGGGCGCCCGCAGTCGGAACAAACGAACGAGGAAGAAGGCGACACCGCCGTGCCTCAGCAGCCCTCGCACCACGAGGACAAGATCGCCGCCACCTTCGGCCCGAACGAGTGGCTCGTCGACGAGCTGTACGAGCAGTACAAGACCGACAAGGATTCCGTCGACAAGGCGTGGTGGGACTTCTTCGAGGACTACTCCCCGGCCGACAGCCCGGCCGGGACGACCCAGAGCACGGGCGGCAACGGTTCGAGCAACGGCTCGGGCAACGGGTCCGCCAACGGGTCCGCCAACGGCGCGGCTCCCGCCGGGGCGCCGGCGACCGCCAAGCCCCGCACGGCCCCGCCGGCCCCCGCTCCGACCCCGGCCCCGGCCCCGGCCCCGGCGGCGCGATCCGCCGCCCCCGCCGAGAAGTCCCCCGTGAAGCCCGTGGAGAAGGCCGCCGAGAAGCCCGCCGAGAAGCCCGCTGCCGGGGCGCCCGCGCAGCCGGCCCCCGCGGCGCAGGACCTCGTCTCCCCCCTGCGCGGTCCCGCCGCCCGCGTGGTGACGAACATGGAGGAGTCCCTCGAGGTCCCCACGGCCACGAGCGTGCGCGCGGTCCCGGCCAAGCTGCTGGTCGACAACCGCATCGTCATCAACAACCACCTCAAGCGCGCCCGCGGCGGCAAGGTCTCCTTCACCCACCTCATCGGCTTCGCGCTCGTCGAGGCGCTGGCGGCGATGCCGTCGATGAACGCGGCGTACACGACCGACGCCAAGGGCAAGCCCGCCGTCCTGCAGCCGGCGCACGTGAACCTGGGCATCGCCATCGACCTGCCCAAGCCCGACGGCACCCGCCAGCTCATGGTCCCGGCGGTCAAGGAGTGCGAGACCAAGAACTTCGCGGAGTTCTGGAGCGCCTACGAGGACGTCGTGCGCCGGGCCCGCGGCGGCAAGCTCACGGCCGACGACTTCGCCGGCACGACGATCAGCTTGACCAACCCCGGCACGATCGGGACCGTCCACTCGGTCCCGCGCCTGGTCAAGGGCCAGGGCGCGATCATCGGCGTCGGCGCGATGGAGTACCCGGCGGAGTACCAGGGCGCCAGCGAGGAGACGCTGACCCGGCTGGCGGTCAGCAAGGTCATCACGCTCACCTCGACCTACGACCACCGCATCATCCAGGGCGCGGGGTCCGGTGAGTTCCTGCGCATCGTGCACAGCAAGCTGCTGGGCGAGGACGGGTTCTACGACCGCGTCTTCCAGGCGCTGCACATCCCGTACCAGCCGATCCGCTGGACGCCGGACATCTCGATCAGCCACGACGACCAGCTCAACAAGACGGCCCGCCTCGTCGAGCTCATCCACGCGTTCCGCGTGCGCGGGCACCTCATGGCCGACACCGACCCGCTGGAGTACCGGCAGCGGATGCACCCCGACCTCGAGATCGAGACGCACGGCCTGACGCTGTGGGACCTCGACCGCGAGTTCCCGACCGGGGGTTTCGGCGGCAAGGCGCACATGAAGCTGCGCGACATCCTCGGCGTCCTGCGCGACTCGTACTGCCGCACCGTCGGCATCGAGTACATGCACATCCAGGAACCCGAGCAGCGCAAGTGGATCCAGGACCGCGTCGAGCGCCCGTACGCCAAGCCGACCGCGGCCGAGCAGCTGCGGATCCTGCGCCGGCTCAACGCGGCCGAGGCGTTCGAGACGTTCCTGCAGACGAAGTACGTGGGGCAGAAGCGGTTCAGCCTCGAGGGCGGGGAGTCCGTCATCGCCCTGCTCGACGGGCTGCTGTCGCGCGCGGCGAGCGCGGGCATGGACGAGGTCTGCCTCGGCATGGCCCACCGCGGGCGCCTGAACGTCCTGACGAACATCGCGGGCAAGAGCTACTCGCAGGTGTTCCGCGAGTTCGAGGGCATGCAGGACCCGCGCACCGTCCAGGGCTCGGGCGACGTGAAGTACCACCTGGGCACCGAGGGCACCTTCACGGGCGAGGACGGCGAGCAGACCAAGGTCTACGTCGCCGCGAACCCCTCCCACCTCGAGGCCGTCGACCCCGTGCTGGAGGGCGTGGCGCGCGCCAAGCAGGACCGCATCAACCTCGGGGGCGCCTCGTTCCCGGTGCTGCCGGTCCTCATCCACGGCGACGCGGCCTTCGCCGGCCAGGGCGTGGTGGCCGAGACGCTGAACCTGTCGCAGCTGCGCGGGTACCGCACGGGCGGCACCGTCCACGTCGTCATCAACAACCAGGTCGGGTTCACCACGGCCCCGGCGTCGTCGCGCTCGTCGTTCTACTGCACCGACGTCGGCCGCATGATCCAGGCGCCGATCTTCCACGTGAACGGCGACGACCCCGAGGCGTGCGTCCGCGTGGCGCAGCTCGCCTTCGAGTTCCGTCAGGAGTTCGACAAGGACGTCGTCATCGACATGGTCTGCTACCGCCGTCGCGGCCACAACGAGGGCGACGACCCGTCGATGACGCAGCCGCTCATGTACAACCTCATCGAGAAGAAGCGCTCGGTGCGCAAGAGCTACACCGAGGGCCTCATCGGCCGCGGGGACATCTCCGTGGAGGAGGCCGAGGAGGCGCTGCGCGACTACTCGGCCCAGCTCGAGCGCGCCTTCGCCGAGACCAAGGGCTCCAAGGCAGGTGGTTCCGGCGACGGCGACTCCCGCGGCGGGCTGGAGAAGCCGTCCGCGCAGGAGGCCGACGAGCAGGCCCCCCGCTCGGCGCGTTCCACGGCCGTCGACGCCGCGGTGCTCAAGCACATCGGGCAGGTCCAGGCGAACCCGCCGGCGGGCTTCACCGTCCACCCCAAGCTGCGGCAGCTGCTCGACAAGCGCGAGCAGATGTCGACCGAGGGCGGCATCGACTGGGGCTGGGGCGAGCTGCTGGCCTTCGGGTCGCTGCTCATGGAGGGCGTGCCGGTCCGGTTGTCCGGCCAGGACTCCCGTCGCGGGACGTTCGTGTCGCGGCACGCGGTCCTGACCGACCGGGTCACCGGCGACGAGTGGACCCCGCTGCTGTACCTGGGCCGCGAGGGCGCCGAGCAGGCCAAGTTCTGGATCTACGACTCCCTGCTGTCCGAGTACGCGGCCATGGGGTTCGAGTACGGGTACTCCGTGGAACGGCCCGACGCGCTGGTGCTGTGGGAGGCGCAGTTCGGCGACTTCTTCAACGGGGCGCAGACCGTCATCGACGAGTTCATCGCCGCCGGCCAGCAGAAGTGGGGTCAGCACTCCTCGGTCGTCCTGCTGCTGCCGCACGGCTACGAGGGCCAGGGACCGGACCACTCCTCGGGCCGCATCGAGCGGTTCCTGCAGCTGTGCGCCGAGGACAACATGACGGTCGCGGTGCCCTCGACGCCCGCGAGCCACTTCCACCTGCTGCGCCGCCAGGCGTACGCCCGCCCGCGCCGCCCGCTCATCGTCTTCACCCCGAAGTCGATGCTGCGCCTGAAGGCCGCGCAGTCGGACGTGGAGGACTTCACGACGGGGACCTTCCAGGAGGTCATCGGCGACCAGGGCGGTCTCGACCCCGCGAAGGTCGACCGCGTGCTGCTGTGCTCGGGCAAGGTCTACTGGGACCTCGCCGCCGAGCGGGCCGCGCGCAAGGACACGACGACGGCCGTCGTCCGCCTCGAGCAGCTCGCCCCGCTGCCCGTGCAGCAGGTCCTGGCCGAGCTGTCGAAGTACCCGGGCGCCGAGGTCGTGTGGGTGCAGGAGGAGCCGTCGAACCAGGGCGGCTGGTGGCACGTCGCGATGGGCCTGTTCCCGTCGCTGGCGGCCAAGCTGCGCCTCGTCTCGCGCCCCGCGTCCGCTTCCCCCGCCGCCGGCTCGGCCAAGCGTCACCAGGCCGAGCAGCGCCAGATCGTGGACGAGGCGTTCACCCGCTGAGGAAGTCGTCCACCGGGCGAGCCCCGTCACCCTCGCGGGTGGCGGGGTTTCGTCGTTCCCGGCCCACCCGCCCGGCGGGACGACGACGTGGGCCCGCGGTGCGAGCGACTATCCTCGCCCCGAGCATCTCCCCCCTTCTCCAGAGGAGCACCACCCGCGTGAGCGAGGACCAGCAGTGAACGGCCGCTACGACGTGCGGGTGTGCCTGATCGGCGACGAGTTCGTGACGGGTGTCGGCGACCCCCGCGCCCTGGGCTGGGTGGGCCGGGTCTCGGCCCGCACGCCCCGCGAGGACCGCGACGTCACGTTCTTCCCCCTCGGGGTCCCGGGTGAGACGACGACGGAGCTGAACAACCGCTGGCGCGAGGAGACCTCCCGCCGGTTCGTCGGCGGCGACGAGCACCGCCTCGTCGTGGGCCTCGGCCACGCCGACCTCGACGCGGGCACGACCCTGGCGCGCAGCCGCCTGAACCTGGCCAACGTCCTCGACGAGTGCGAGGCCCGCGGCCTGCCGACCCTCGTCGTGGGTCCCACGCCCGTCTCGGACGCCGAGCGCAACGACCGCATCGGCGACCTCGCCGACGCGTTCGCGGACGTCTGCGCGCGCCGCCGGATCGCCTACGTCGACACCTTCTCCCCGCTGCTGGAGCACGAGGACTGGTACGCCGACCTCGCCGCCTCCGACGGCGTCCACCCCGGCCAGGCCGGGTACGGCCTGCTGGCGTGGCTGGTGCTGCACAGCGGCTGGTACGACTGGCTGGGCGTCCCCCAGCCGTGACCCGGCCCTGAGTCGGCCCTGGTGGAGCTGCACGAGGACGAACCGGCGGCGGGCCCGTGGCGGCCCGCCGCACCCGGTGACGTCCTCGACCTGACCGGGACCGGGGTCGTGGCGGTGGACGGCCGCAGCGCCTCGGGCAAGACGACGCTGGCCGGGCTGCTGCGCGAGGAGGCGCAGCGGCGCGGTCTGCGGGCCGCGGTCGTCCACACCGACGACCTCGCCTGGCACCACTCGTTCTTCGGCTGGGCCGGCCTGCTGGCCGACGGTGTCCTCCGGCCCTGGCGCGCGGGCCGTGACGTCGCCCACGTGCCGCCGGGCTGGGCCCCGCACGGCAGGGCCGGGGCCGTCGAGGTCCCCGCGGGCGTGGACCTGCTGCTCGTCGAGGGCGTCGGCGCAGGACGGCGCGAGGTCGCCGGTCTCCTCGACGCCGTCGTGCGGGTGCAGTCCGACCACGTCCTGGCCCGCGAGCGCGGCCTGGCGCGCGACGTCGCCTCCGGCGTCGACGGCGACCCGGCGCAGACCGTGGCGTTCTGGAACGAGTGGGAGCGCGAGGAGCGACCGTTCGTCGCCGGTCAGCGCCCGTGGGAGCGGGCGCGGGTGATCGCCTCCCTCGTCCCCCGGCGCGGGCGCCGGGAGGTCCCCCCAGTCGTCCCCGGCGGCTGGGCGCTCAATCCAGGACCCGGCGCCAGTAGCGGTCCGGGGCGTCCAGGAAGAACCGCCAGTCCCTGACGACCGCGAGGTCCTCCCAATCGTCCACCCGGGTCAGTCCGTTCCCGTCGACCTGCAGGATCCGCGCGCCCGGCAGGGCCGTCAGCAGCGGCGAGTGCGTCGCGCACAGCACCTGCCGGCCCTCGGCGGCCATCCGCGCGAAGGCCGCCCCCAGGACGAGCTGGTTGCCGAACGACAGCGCCGACTCCGGCTCGTCGAGCAGCAGCAGCCCGACGTGCCGCATCCAGCCCGCGCCCAGGACGTCCAGGAACGACTCGCCGTGACTCAGCTCGTGCAGACCGGAGTGCGCCTCGGAGCCGACCTCCCGCAGCCAGGAGTAGAACCGGTGCATCGTCTCGGCGCGCAGGAAGAACGCCTCCCGGAACCGGGACGTGCCGCGCACCACCTGCAGGCGGTCCCCGAGCCCGGAGGCGTCGACCTGCGGCTCGTCCCGGCCGGGCGCGTGCCGCCGCAGCCCGCCCTCGGCGGGCACGCCGACGGCCTGCGCGACGGCCTCGACGAGGGTGGACTTGCCCGCCCCGTTCTCCCCCACGAGGAACGTCACGCCGGCCGGCAGGTCGAGACCGCGCGTCAGCAGCTGCGCCACGGCCGGGACGGTGTCGGGCCACGTGCCGGGGTCGGGTGCCGTCCCCGGCAGCGGCTGGACCCGCCGCACGAGGCGGTCGGGCCGTGGGCGCCCGGTCACGGTGGCCGTCACGGTGACCATGGTCCAGCATGGCCCGGTGCCCCTGCCGCTGCTCGGACCGGTCCTGCGCCACGTCGACGCGACGAGCGCCACCGTGTGGGTGGAGGTCGCCGCCCCCGGCCACGTCCACGTCGACGTCGAACTGCCCGACGGGTCGACCCGGCGCGGGTCGGAGCCGACCCTGAGCCTGCACGGTCACCACTTCGCGCTCGTCGTCGTCGACGGGCTGCCCACCGGGGAGTCGTTGCCCTACGGCGTGTCCCAGGAGGTGGACGGGCAGGAGGAACGGCTGTGGCCGCCGGTGTGGGACTGGCCGGCCAGCCGGATCAGCACCCCGGCGCCCGGGGACCCGGTGCGGCTGGCCTTCGGGTCGTGCCGCCGCGCCGGCGACGACGGCGAGGAGTCGACGCGGCTGGTGGGGGTGGACGCGCTGTCGGCCCTGGCGCACGGCATCGTGCTCGACGGGGCCGAGGCCCCGGACGTGCTGCTGTTCGTCGGTGACCAGGTGTACGCCGACGACCCGAACCCGGGGATCGTGGACCGGCTGCGGGAGCGCAACGACGGCCGGCCCGAGGGGTCCCCGGAGGTGCGCGACGAGATCGGCGACTTCGAGGAGTACACCTGGCTCTACCACGAGACGTGGGGCCCGGACCCGGTGCGCTGGCTGATGTCGACCGTCCCCACGTGCATGCTGCTCGACGACCACGACCTGCGCGACGACTGGAACACCTCGCAGGCCTGGCGCGAGGAGGTCCGGCGGCGGCCGTGGTGGCGCGACCGGGTGACGGGCGCCTTCGCCAGCTACTGGGTCTACCAGCACCTGGGCAACCTGTCGCCGACCGAGCTGGCCGAGGACCGGCTGTACCGGACGCTGCGCGCGACCGCCGACGACGACGAGCGCGACGCGCTGCTGGACGCGTTCGCGTGGGGCGCCGACGCCGACCCGTCCACGGCGCGCTGGAGCTTCACGCGCGAGCTGGGGGCGGCCCGGCTGGTGGCGATCGACTCGCGCTGCTCGCGGCGCCTGGAGCCGGGGGCGCGGTACATGACCGACGCCACGGAGTGGGAGTGGGTCCGGGCCCGGGCGCTGGCCCCGGGGGCGCGGCACCTGCTGCTGGCCACCACCCTGCCCGCCTTCCTGCTGCACGGGATCCACCACGCCGAGGCGTTCGACGAGGCCGTGGCCGACGGCCGGTTCGGCGCCCGCGCCGCCGGCTGGGCCGAGGCGCTGCGCCAGGCCGCCGACCTGGAGCACTGGGCCGCGTTCGGGCGCTCGTTCGGCCAGCTCGTCGACCTGCTCGGGGAGGTGGGACGCATCCCGCGGGCCCCGGCCAGCGTGCTGCTGCTGTCGGGCGACGTGCACTGCAGCTACACCGCGCAGGTCCGCGTCCCCGGGGTGGACCCCGCCCGCACGGTGGTCCACCAGCTCGTCATGTCCCCCTTCCGCAACCCGCTCGAGCGCGGGATGAAGGTCGCCAACCGCCTCCTGGACCGCGCGCCCGTGCGCGGGCTGCTGCGGGGCCTGTCCCTGCTGGCGGGGGTCCGCGGACCCGACGTGGCGTGGCGGGTCGAGCACGGGCCGTGGTTCGACAACGGGGTCACGACCGTCGTCCTGGGCCCGGACGGGGCCGTCGACGTGCAGGTCGACCACGCGGGCCGCAGCCAGGACCGCCCCCGGTTGCGGCGCACCCTGACCCGCCGGTTGCGGACACCCGTCGTGCACGCCCCCGCCCGGGAACCGGTCCGGGATCGCGCGTCCGTGTGACGAGTGCGTTACGAACGGGGGTGACACCGCGCAGGATGCACGGTCCGGGGCCCACCTGGTCCACACTGTGCACGCTCCACTCCCGTCCCCGGAGGTTCCCGTGCCTGCTCGACCCACCGCCCGCCGTCCGTTCCTGGGCGCTCTGGGAGCCGTCGCCGTCGTCGGCCTCACCGCCGCCGGCTGCGGCTCGAACACCCTGTCGGGGGACGCCACCAGCTCCTCGACGACCACCACGAAGGCGAGCTCGGCGGCGACCGCCGACCCTGCGCTGAAGGCGATGCTGCCTGAGTCGGTCCAGAGCTCCGGCACCCTGCGCGTCGGCACCAACGCCGAGTACGCCCCCAACGAGTTCCTCGACGGCACGACCGTCAAGGGCATGGACATCGACCTCATGAACGCCGTCGGCGCCAAGCTCGGCGTCAAGGTCGAGTACTCCAACGCCAGCTTCGACTCCCTGCTGACCGGTGTGGCCAGCAACCGCTACGACGCGGCGATCTCCTCGTTCACCATCACCTCCGCCCGCCTGGAGCAGGTGAACATGGTCCAGTACTACAACGCCGGCACCCAGTGGGTCGTCGCCAAGGGCAACCCGAAGAAGATCGACCCCGACAACGCCTGCGGCCAGATCGTCTCCGTGCAGACCGGCACGACCCAGTCCGACGACGACCTGCCCGTGCGGCAGAAGGCCTGCACCGACGCCGGCGAGCCGGAGATCCAGGTGCTGTCCTTCGACTCCCAGGAGGACGCCACCGCGGCCGTCGTCCAGGGCCGCGCGGCGGGCATGCTGGCCGACTCCCCCATCGCCGCCTACGCGGTGAAGCAGACCGGCGACAAGCTGGAGCTGTCCGGCAAGGTCTACGACTCCGCCCCGTACGGGATCGTCCTGCCCAAGGCCGAGACGGACGCCGCGAACGCCGTGTCCAAGGCCCTGGAGGAGATCGCGAAGGACGGTTCCTACGAGGCCGCACTGGCGCCGTGGGGTGGCGAGAGCGGCGCCGTGACCGAGTTCCCGGTCAACCCCGCGGCGTCGTGACGTCGCAGCCCACGCAGGAGGAGGAGCGCCCCGGCCGCATCGACGCGGTCGAGGTGCGCCACCCGTGGCGCTGGGTCGTCATCGCGGTCATCGCGGTGCTGGTCCTCATGCTGGCGCACCTGCTCCTGACCAACTCGAACTTCAACTGGCCCTTCACCCTCGAGGTGATGAACCAGACCATCGTCATCCGGGGTTTCCTCGTCGGGACGCTGTTCACGACGGTGTGCGCCATGGTCATCGGGATCGTCGGCGGGGTGCTGCTGGCGATCCTGCGCCTGAGCGACAACAAGGTCCTGGCCGGGGTGGCGTGGACGTTCACGTGGTTCTTCCGCGCCGTCCCGCGCTACGTGCTGCTGTCGATCACCGGCGGCCTGGGCGCGCTGTTCGCCACGGGCCTGTCCGTCGGGATCCCCTTCGACTTCCTGCTGGCGCAGTGGTTCGGCACGCCCGACCTGCGGCTGCTCACGGTGTCGCAGACGACGCTGTACGCCCTGTTCGGCGGGGTGTTCGGCGGCATCGTCGGGCTGGGGGTCTCCGAGGCCGCGTACATGGCCGAGATCTCCCGCGCGGGGCTGCTCAGCGTGGACCGCGGTCAGCACGAGGCCGCCGAGGCGCTGGGCATGTCGAGGGGCCTGGCGATGCGCCGGGTCGTGCTGCCGCAGGCGATGCGGGTCATCGTGCCGCCCACGGGCAACGAGGTCATCGCCATGCTCAAGGACACGTCGCTGCTGGCCGCCATCCCGGTCCAGACCGAGTTGTTCTTCCGCGTCACGAACATCAAGAACCGGACGTTCGAGGTCATGGCGGGCAACATGGCCGCCGTGGCGTACTACCTCATCGCGACGTCGGTGCTGATGGTCGGGCAGTACTTCCTGGAGAAGCGGTTCAGCCGCGGGTACGGCGGCAACGCCCCGCAGCAGCGTCCCGCCGCGGCCGGGGTCTCGCTGGGGCCGGGGGGTGCGAAGTGAGCGAACCGCTGGTCAAGGCCCGCAACGTCCACAAGAACTTCGGGCACGTCGAGGTGCTCAAAGGCATCGACCTGGACGTCCACGCCGGGCAGGTCGTGTGCCTGCTGGGACCCTCGGGGTCGGGCAAGACGACGTTCCTGCGCTGCATCAACTCCCTGGAGCGCATCGACGCGGGGCGGATCTGGGTCGACGGCGACCTCGTCGGTCTGGCCGAGCGCGACGGCCGGCTGCACCGGCTGACCGACAAGGAGATCGCCCGGCAGCGCCGCGACATCGGCATGGTGTTCCAGCGGTTCAACCTGTTCCCGCACATGAGCGCGCTGGAGAACGTCGTGGAGGCGCCCGTGAAGGTGCGCGGGGTCTCCAGGGCCGACGCGCGGCGGCGGGCCACCGAACTGCTCGAACGGGTCGGGCTGGCCGACCGGGCGCAGAACTACCCGGCACAGCTGTCCGGTGGTCAGCAGCAGCGCGTGGCCATCGCGCGGGCCCTGGCCATGCAGCCCAAGCTGATGCTGTTCGACGAGCCGACGTCGGCGCTGGACCCCGAGCTCGTGGGCGAGGTGCTGGCCGTCATGCGCGAACTCGCCGCCGACGGCACGACGATGGTCGTCGTCACCCACGAGGTCGCGTTCGCGCGCGACGTCGCCGACCAGGTCGTCTTCATGGACGGCGGCGTCGTCGTCGAGCGCGGGGCCCCGGCCGACGTCATCGGCAACCCGCGCGAGGAACGCACCCGCGCCTTCCTGGCGCGGATGCTGAAGGATCAGGCCGAGTAGAACTCGCGCAGCGTCCGCGCGACGACGGCGGGCGCCGCACCCGTGGCGCCGTGCACCTGGCCCTCCCACACGACCCGCCGGGCGTGCGGGAGGGCCGCCGCGAGGGCGTCCATCCCCGCGGGCACCGGTTCCCGGCTGTGGGCGCCCTGCGCGAGCAGCACGGGCAGCTGCGTGCGCAGCGACACCCAGCGCGCCGGGTCGGCGTCGTCACCGGCCAGGGCCTCGAGGTCGTGGACCCACCCGGCGGCCCCGGCCCGGGCCCGCACCGGGTCGGGGTCGGCCAGGGTGCTCAGCGCCGCGAGCAGCGGTTCGGGCACGCGGTCGACCTCGCGCGAGAGCAGGTCCTGCGCGGCGCGGAAGTCGCCGTCGGCCACCAGCCCCCGGTAGCGGGTCAGGACGGCCTCGAGGTGGGGACCGGCCAGCAGCACGGGCGGCTCCACGAGCGCCAGGGACCGGATGCCCGCCGGTTCGCTCGCCGCCGTGTGCAGGGCCAGGCTCGCCCCGTAGCCGACGCCGACGAGGTGGACGTCGGACTCGGTGACGGCGCGCACGGTCTCCAGCAGGGCGCGGACGTCGCGCACCTCGCTGTCGAACGTGTTGCGGCCGAAGGACCCCGGGCTCGGCCGGTAGCCGCGGCGGGCGCAGCGCCACACCTCGAACCCGGTCAGCTCCGCGGCGAGCCCGGCGAGGGAGTGCAGTCCCCCGCCGGACCCGTGGAGCATCAGCACGGGCTCACCGGTCCCGGTCCTGCGCACGGCCAGTCCGCCGACGCGGTCGGTGGTCAACGTGTCCACGTGGTCGAGCGTCCCACCGCGACCGGCTCCCCGGCTAGGTCAGGGGACGATGAGCCCGACGGTCTGCGTGCGGGCGCGCTCGAAGCGGGCCTGGGCGTCGGCCCAGTTCACCACGTTCCACCACGCCTTGACGTAGTCGGGCTTGACGTTCTTGTAGTCCAGGTAGAACGCGTG